>JAUVIY010000238.1 GCA_030592625.1 Spirochaeta sp.
GTGACCAGGGCTACGGCCATGTTGGGACCGATAGAGGCGGTATCTTCCAGGTTACTCATCATACCGATGAGCCCCAGGAGGGTACCGATCATTCCGAATGCCGGGGCGAGTTTAGCCCATCTCTGGAAGAAACCGATACCGTCTTCGTGTCGGTTTTCCACCTGATCGAGATTGGTATACAGGATTCGCTTGATGACGTCGGGGTCCGTACCATCGACGACGAGCCGAAGACCGCCTCTCAAGAAATCATCTTCGACTTCATTCAGCGAATCATCAAGGGATAGCAGACCTTCCTTACGGGCATTATCCGCAAACTGGACGAGCTGGTTGATAAGTTCCATCTTGTTCTGGAAGACAGGCACCCGGATGGCGTTATTGAGATACTTCATAAATCCCAGGGCCCTGCTGAGAGGATTGGATGCCATCACACCGGCAAATGAACCGAAAATAACGACGATAAAAGACGTGGGATCTATCAAACCGCCGATGTAGTTGCCGTTGATTATGAAGGCGGCCACAATGAGAACGAGTCCTCCGGCAATTCCGCCCAATGTTGCAATATCCACGATCTACTCCTCCTGGGCGGAAAAACCAATTTCCCGCCGGTAGGCGATGATGAGCGCTCGGATCTCATCGGGCGATTCAGTCACAACAAAACGCTTACCGGTGGTGAGCAATAGAGCCGTCCGCCCTTCCCCGGCCTCTTCGGCATACTCGATAAGATGGGGATTGAGCAGAACATGTCGGTCCGATTTACCCGGTAAATTGACTTTTATCATCCTGATTCCTACTTACGGCCCCATCGGTTATCCCCCGGGGCCGCCCTCATGCGATTACCGTTTCAGTGTCAGCAGTTCCTGCAGCATCTGATCCGAAGTCTGGATTGTCTTGCTGTTGGCCTGGAAACCCCTCTGGGTAACGATCATATCCGTGAACTGCTCTGCAAGGTCAACATTGCTCATTTCCAGAGTACCGGAAATGATTTTGCCCTTACCCGCCACACCGGAGGGTCCGACAAGGGCCTCACCGGAGTTTATGGTTTGAATAAAGGCCGTCTCACCTACCTTCTCAAGGCCGCCGGGGTTGGTAAATGTCGCCATGGCAACCTGACCCAGATCCCGTTCGGTTCCGTTGGAATACACACCTGTGATGACGCCTTTCTGGTCAATCTTGTAGTTTTCGAGATATCCCATGGAGTAGCCGTCCTGCCGGAAAGCCTTGGTGCTGGAAGTCTCTGCGAACTGGGTTGTGGAATTCGTATAACTACCCACTTCACCCATGTCGATGAGAAAGTTCTGAGTCAGTACAGCGCCTGTGGCGTCATTTTCGATATCGAAAGTTACGGGTATCTGTATTTTTCCGACATCGGCCAGATTGCCTTGAGCATCAATAACGGTTGCAATAGCGCCGAGATTGTCGAAGGTGAGTGTAAAAACGCCTTCACCGTCGACGTTGCCTGCGGCGGTGGCCGGATCGAATCCCAGGGTGACATTGGGAGGTATATCCGCATCGTCGGGCCGGTCGGAATCCACCTGAACCACGACGTCCCAGGAATTGTTTACTCCAGGAGTCCGGATAAAATTCATCCTCAGGATATGAGTATTACCAAAGGAATCATACACTTTTTTATCGAGGCTCCAGGTTCCTTCACTCACTGTGGCCGGACCGGCACCCGGGGGGATTACCGGAGTCCGTTTATCAAGGTTACAGGCCAGTTCCACCAATGCAGTCTGCTTGGCGGGGTCTTTGGAACCGACTGGAATGATGAGATCGGTGACATCAGCGGCTGTTTTAATAGCTCCGAAAGTGCCATCGCCGAGATCTTCGGGAACCCAGCCCTGAAGTCTCAAACCATTGGCGGGATTAACCAGATACCCTTGAGCATCCAGACCGAAGGCGCCGGCCCGGGTGAAGAGTTCTTTATCACCGGCACGCATGACGTAGAATCCATTCCCTTGAATCGCCAGATCAGAAATGACTCCGGTAGTCTGTAGCGAACCCTGAGTGTGAATGGTATCAATTGTCGCCACGGTCATACCAAGGCCAATCTGCTTGGGATTCACACCGCCCACCTCATCGGTCGGCCTGGCAGCCCCGCTCATACTCTGTGAGATGAGATCCTGGAAGTTCACACGGCCCTTCTTGAATCCGATGGTGTTAACGTTGGAAATGTTGTTACCGATGACGTCCATACGAATCTGATGATTCTGCAGGCCGGAAACACCGGAATAAAGTGATCGCATCATAATCTCGTCTCTCCTCTATTCTGTGACTTTCGAAATATCGTCATAATCGTAATAAGCACCATTAACCAGCAGCTGTGGGAAAGCCCCGCCGGTTACGGCCTCTACAGATCCTTGAATAAATGAATCGCCCTGGATGATTTCCACGTTCCGCCCGATCAGGTTCATGGCCTGGGCGCCTTTCAGCGTTGCCGACAGCTCGGTGAACTGAGTACTCATGTTGGTCATCTGCTCCAGCGAGGAGAACTGTGCCATCTGCGCGATGAACTCACGGTCTTCCATCGGCTTGGTAGGGTCCTGATGCTGCAGCTGCGTAATCAGGATTTTAAGAAAATCATCCTTGCCAAGATCCTGTTGAGCGGTTCTTGTCCCGTTCAGGCTCGCGTTGAAGGCATCAACCTGCATATCCAGGCTGGCTCTGTCGGCGGCGCTCAATGTCGATGCAATATCCATCCTGTAAGCTCCTATACAACCATGTTCACCCGACCATCGGCCGCTTCATCAAAGACCGTCGTCGGAATCATATTCTCGAAATCCCGTAAAGCTTCATTCATGTTGCCCTGCTGATCTCGGGATTGATTGTCATTCTGAGTGAAGTCCCGGGGGGATTCGTCCCAGGCAAGTTCCAGATCCGCAGCATTGAATCCACTTTCAACCAGCTTGGCCTGAAGACCGTCCAGAGTACTGCGAAACGCTTCATGGGCTGCTGCAGATTCAACAAAAATCCGTCCGACAAGACGGTTGTCTACCATCTGAATCCTCACCCTCACCCGTCCCAGATTATCCGGCCGGAGATTGATCTGAACCTCTCCGGAATTAGCCCGGTTCAGGACAATCTTCACTTGTCTGACGATATCGGTCCCCGCCTGGGCATCGAGTTTTCGGGCCAGTTCAGCGGCTGCTGAACGCTCGGTACCCTTCCCGACAGCCCGGGGAGATAGCTCAATATCGGTCTCCACAGATACGAAACGATTTTCAACCCTGACCGATTCGCCGGCATCACTGCGGTTTCCGGCGGATTCTGAACGCTGTGCATTTCTTCCGGCTGTTCCGCGGATTTCCGTTTTCACCGTTGGTTCCTGAATCCTGTTCCGTTTATCAATGATTTCGATACGGGGTGCGGAACTCGTTATATCTCCGGATTTCCCGATTTTTCCGGGCAAGGTGGATTCGGCGGTTTTAACTCGACGGATCCGGGACCGTTTCCTTGCCGGAACGGTTTGAACCGCAGGCTTCTCAGATAAAGCTGAGTGATCCACGAGATTCGAAAGCAATGCTTCCTTCCCGTCGGTTTCTGCGTTGGCAGTTCTATCCACAGGAATTCTCATATCTTTGGATTCCGGAACTTCGAACTTTCCGGTGAGAATCCGCATTTTGTCGGATGCAACGATGTCGTTCCGGATATTGCGCCTGTTCTTCAATCTCTGAACCGAATCGGCTATTTTCTTAGGTTTATCGACGGACGATTTACTGCGTCCCGCCTTTTTCATTGCATCAGCGAAAGATTTTCCATCCCGACTTTCATCTTTCCTCACCTTGTCGTGACGAACCGACGTTTTCCCTGCCGCGTGATTCATGCTTGGGATACTATTCGGTTCAACTGTCGCAACTGCTACGGAGACATGCGCCATTTACCATTCCTTTAAGCTCACCCGTCCTGATTCGGTCCCGGTTTTTCCACCATCAGCCGCTGGATTTCCGCCGCCCGTTCTCTATCGGACATAATGGATAACCAGTAAGCCACCAGTGATGTCTCTCCGGCTTCCCGGGAAAGACGTTCGCTGGTCCGAAGTAAATCGACGAGATCTTTCACGTCGTATTCATCCATGATTGCCACGGCATCCGCCGGCGGCATTCCCATCATGTATCGGGCCGTTTGTTCAAGGTTCGCTACTTTATTGTCGTATTGACGGATGGCCTCTATTAGAGAAATTTGCCTTTCTTCGAGAGAACTCTCTCTTTCAGTGACTTCGCTCTCCATCTGACGGACTTCCGCTTCCCTCAGATCCAGCTCCTCGGAGACAGTTTCCAGCTCTCTTCGGTCAATAGCTATGGCCTGACGTTCTTTAGAGAGTCGATCTGCATCAAGAAGCAGCGGGGAGAATGGCTGCTCAACTTCTGCACGCGGTTTAACACCGAAAAGAGAAGTGATGGGTGACAACTGTTCCTTAACGTCCAGAATCCCTAGAAAATCAAGCCAGATAAGTCCACCGACTATTAAAGCGAGTATCAGTATCAGGAGAAAGATAATCTTCGCGATTCCTCCGCCGCGGCTGTAGCTCTTCACTCATCCCCTCCTGTCAGGCGACGTCTCACAGTTGCGCCCTTAGCCGTTTCATCCAGCTTCTTTATTTCTTCCTGTTTGACTTTCAATTTCCACTGATCCATGCGTTTTTCCCTGA
>JAUVIY010000236.1 GCA_030592625.1 Spirochaeta sp.
AACCAAGGTGCTCTTTCTCCAGACGCAGCAGTTCCGCTTCAGACCAGCCTTCGACTTCTTCCCAGTTAATCTCAGCCTCCACCTCTTCGGCGGCATCGGCGAACAGGGATACCTGACCTACCGATTCATCTTCCTTCTTTTTAAGAGAGGCTTCCAGAACCGGGTCGAGGTTGTGGAGGAGGGTCGCCCGGTTACGTGACTCGATGCTGTCGAAAAGACCAACCTGAATCCCTGTTTCCAGCACTTTCCTGTTAATGGCCTTCAGATCTGTTTTGTCGAGGAAATCCGGGAAGTCGGTGAACGGGCCATTGGTATTCCGGGCATTGATGATGGCGTCGGCCGCCGCTTGCCCCATGCCCTTGATACCCATCAGGCCGTAGACAACCCTGCCGTCCGAAACGGCGAAGGTTCGGTCGGAAAGGTTGATATCCGGTGGCAGAATCTCGATCCCATCGGCCCGAGTGAAGCTCAGGTAGTTCTTGAGGGTATCGGTGGAGTCTATTTCGTTGGTCAGGTTTGCCGCCCAGAATTCAGCCGGGTAATTGGCTTTGCAAAAGGCGGTTTTATATGCCACTACCGAATAGGCTGCGGCGTGGGATTTGTTGAAACCGTATCCGGCGAAGGGTTTAAGCATCTCGTAGATGTCCCTGGCCTCTTCGGGATCGTATCCCCTGGCCTTGGCACCGTCGATGAACTCTACCTCCATCCTGGCCATTTCCTTCTCTTTCTTCTTGCCCATGGCCCGGCGGAGTATATCTGCTTTACCCAGACTGAAGCCCCCGATAATCTGGGCTACTTTCATAACCTGTTCCTGGTAGACGATGACTCCGTAGGTGGGTTTGAGCACTTCTTCCAGGTCGGGATGAGGGTATTGGATTTTCTGACGCCCGTGCTTGGAGTTGATGAATTGCGGGATGTACTGCATGGGCCCCGGGCGGTAGAGAGCGTTCAATGCGATGAGATCTTCGATACTCGCCGGTTTCGTATCTTTCAGGATTTTCTGCATCCCCTGGCTTTCAAACTGAAATACGGCCTCGCTATGGCCTTCCCCGAGCATCGTGAAGGTGGTCTCATCAGATTCCGGTATTTTATCCAAATCGAAATCCGGGGTATGCTTACGTATCAGATTTTCACAGTTTTTCAGTAGTGTGAGGGTTTTCAAACCCAGGAAGTCCATTTTCACCAGGCCGCAGGGCTCAATAATATCCATGGTATAGGCGGTAATGACATCGCCGGATTTCTGATCCTTGATGAGGGGAACGTAGTCGGTGAGAACGGTACGCCCTATCACCTTGCCGCAGGCATGGGTGGACACATGACGGTTCATGCCCTCCAGGACGGAGGCCACATCGAAGAGGTTTTTATAGACACCTCCCCGTTCGTAGAATTCCTTGAGCTGAGGCTCCACTTCCAGGGCCACTTTCACATTGATCTTCCGCCCATCGGGGGTTTTCCCTTCAGGCACCACCTTTGTGATTGCGTTGGATTCGCTGAAAGGTATGTCCAGTACTCTGGCAACATCCTTGAGAACAGCTTTGGTTTTCAGTGTCCCGAAGGTGCATATCCCCGCCACATTGTCATGCCCGTATTTCTCATGGACGTACTCGATGACTTCCCCCCGGCGTTCGAAACAGAAGTCAATGTCGAAATCGGGCATACTCACCCGTTCGGGATTCAGGAATCTCTCAAAGAGAAGTTCATACTTAAGCGGATCAATGTCGGTTATTTTCAATACGTATGCAACGATACTGCCGGCTCCCGAACCCCGCCCCGGTCCGACCGGTATGTCATGCTTGCGGGCCCAATCGATGAAATCCCAAACAATCAGAAAATAGCCTGAGTACCCCATATTAAAAAGAACCTTCAGTTCGAATTCAGCCCTCTCCAGGATTCTCTGCTTCTCCTCTCCATCGACATCGGGATAGCGCTCTTTCAGCCCCTCGAAGGTGAGATGCTGCAAATAGGATTCAGGGTCGGCAAATTGCTCCGGTATCTCGTAGTGAGGGAGCTGGGGACCCGGCTGGGGTATGGTGAGATCGCATCGTTCGGCCAGCTTGAGTGTATTTTCGATGGCATCGGGACAATCCGGGAAGAGTGCCCGCATTTCATCTTCGGTCTTGAAATAAAATTCAGGATTTTCGGTCTTCAGGCGCTTTTCATCGGTCTGCTTTTTACCGGTGGATATACAGATGAAGATATCGTGAGCGTTGGCATGATCTTTTTCCAGGAAGTGGATGTCGTTTGTGGCGATGATGGGTATACCGGTTTCCTCATGGAGCCTACGCATGCCTTTACGGACGGTTTCCTCCTCAGGTATGCCGTGATTCATCACTTCCAGATAAAAGTTGCCATCTCCGAACAAATTGTTGTAATAGAGGGCTCTATCTCTGGCTTTATCCCAATCTCCATGCAGCAGAGCCCGGGGGATTTCTCCCGCCAGACACGCAGCAGAGGCCATCAGTCCTTCGTGGTACTTCTCCAGCAGTTCATCATCGATTCTGGGTTTATAATAGAACCCCTCGATATATCCCTTGGATGTGAGAATCATCAGGTTTCTGTAGCCCTCTTCATTTCGCGCATACAGAACCATGTGGTTGCTTTTCGGACCATTGCTGGGCTTAATAAAACGGCTGCCGACGGCGACGTAAACTTCAGAACCTACGATGGGATTGATTCCGGCGCTGTGGCATGCCTGTTCGAAGTGTAATGCTCCGAAGAGGTTCCCGTGATCGGTGAGAGCCAGATGCTTCATACCGAGTTCAGAGGCCTTTCTGACGTAATCCTCGATCCGGCAGGCACCGTCAAGAAGTGAGTAATCAGAATGGTTGTGCAGATGGACGAAGCCGCTCATATTCCCCCCGTTATTAATGATATGACGGCTTGGCGATTCTGTCACCCGGCACCCTCATCCACCGGCATGGTTCAGAAATCCCCTTGCCAGGGATTTGGCGGTTTCTCTTTCATAAGTTCTTTTTTCCCATGGGGCGGTCATAACGTCGATGGCCTCATCAATGGATTCGAGTTCCCGGTGATTGAGAGGCAGGGGACGTCCGGCCATATCGACTTCCAGTTCCCTGTCACGGAGAACTCCCGTACGGCCGTCGGAAAATGCCATCCTCCATTCGGTGAGCACATCTTTTTCTATTCTGGCCAGGGCCGTGAATATAAGTTTTCTGTCGGTATCGGCTGCCGGTACAATCTTCTTGTAAACGCCGATGTTCCAGTTTTCTGTAGGAATGCTGATTCTGGTGATCAGTTCTCCTTTCGATAGGCCCGGATTCTCCTCCAGTAAGGCTATAGGGAATTTTCGAATGGTTGAAACAGGTTTACGCCGTCCGCGTCGTTCCCGTAAGTAGCGGATTTCAATTTTCGTTTCCAGAAGCTGCAGCAGAGGTCTTAAATCACCGAGTCTATCCTGGAGGGCCAGATGACCGCCGATTGTAGCCCTGCAGCGAAGCGGGCGGTTTCCGATCCGGGTAATGGCTTCGTATAGACCGGCGGGAAGCGTACTCCTTCCGAGGGATGCCAGTCGGTCCAGGGTCATCATTGCACCGATATCCAGACTGTGTTCCGATCTGGAAGCTTTGACCAGTTCTTCGACAAGTCCCAGGGATATGACAACCTTCGGCAGATTGATAACAGCTTTATGTTCTGAAAAACGGGATAGACTTGTACCGCCGGCCCAGAATACCGCGTCAGATTCGGTTTCAGTCATTTCCAGAACTTCATTGATGGTTCGGGGAAAGAACACTCGTGGAGAGGCATACTTATGAAACATGAATACGCTTCTCCCTGAGATGAGCCGATCGAAGAATGGCATCCAGGATTCTCGGCGTGGAACTGCATCCGCAGCGTACGGAATCAGCGGCCTCACGGACCTGCTCAGCACTGGGGCGAACCGTCTGCCGGAGCAGGGCTTCGGTAACCAGGGCTCTGGCAGGAGCGCATGTACTGCAAAGCTGGACATTTGCGGTTTTGAATCCTGTTACGATATCGGAATAACTTTTCTGAGATGAAAGACCCTCCATGGTCCAGATCATCTTGAATCGGAGTTCGAATGCCGGAATAAGACAGGAATGAACGGGATAATCATCCATGAGAATCAGACATGAGCCGCATTTTGCATCACCGCAATTATGGTGAACCGAACGTATCTGGAAATAGTCACGGAGGAGGTCTACCGCACGATGGTGAGGCATCGTATCGATTTCTACAGATTGACCGTTCAGGTAAAACGAGATAATCATCGGTTCATCCCCCCGGCGGCCAACAACTCAGGAGTGACCGGTATCCTGTTGACGCTTAAACCTGAGGCCTGACGGACGGCCTGCAGATACGCCGCCGGAAGGAGAAGCCAGGGCAGAGTTGCAACATCCTTTGGCTGACGTTTGACTCCCGTATCGTGGAAATGAATATCAACAAGGGGCATATTCCTCCGATCAGGTTGAAAGTTGCACCATTTGAGGGTCTCTTCAGCGGCGGACTCGACAGCCGATCTGGCAAACTCGGGCATCAGCAGGTTTCCTCCGTCAATAATCAGCCATATCTGCATTGGACGGACTTCCATGGTTATCGACGATACGGCGACTTCGATTATGCCGACACCCCAGGATATTGTTTCGAACGGTGATCCTTCGAGTAATTCGGGGTTCCATGATGTGCTGCCGCTGCGACGACG
>JAUVIY010000429.1 GCA_030592625.1 Spirochaeta sp.
AACTGAAAGGAGAGGATATGAGGCTGTTTGATATTGAGCGGAAGGCTCTCATTTCGGAATTCAATCTGCAATAAGTGACTGAAGTAACAAAAAAACGGCTGCAGTGCGTTACACTGGTGGCGTGAAACGATTATACCCTTATGTTTTTATTTCGTTTTTTTTGTTGATTTCCTGCAGCACGATGAGCAATCGACAGACCGCCGAAGCGGCATTGGATGTTTCGACATCTCTGAACGACGGTGATGTGGATGCCCTTACGGGTCGATCCGGAACACCGTTTCTCTTCGAAACCGAAATACTTCCGGCACCGGCTCAGCTGGCAGCACTCTGGGAAGGTCTGGCCGCATCGGGTTATGACTTCGGTCCCGAAGAGGAAATCACGGTTTTGGACCCCGATGCCGATACCTGGCGCCGTTTCTCCTCATCTCGTGAAGTGGAGGTCTGGTTCCAACGCCATGCCCCGCAGAAGGCGGCACTGGCTCTGGTGCCGACGAGTGACGGCCGACTGATCATCATCATTGATCGGGACCGACGCAGCTCTCAGCGCATCCGCGGCTTGAAGGTGGAACAGGAATGAAGATGCGGTTTGAGATGCGGTTTATTGTCATTGCCTTTATCTTCATATCCGGCGTTCTCTGGGCCGACTCGGGGGTTCTTGCCTATATTGAAGGACAGGTAACCCTGGAGCGAGCCGGAAGTGGTCAACAAGACGCGATCATCGGCGATACGATCCGAACCGGCGATTCTCTGTACACCGGTACCGCCGGCTTTGTAGAAATTACCCTGGAATCCGGATCTACCATATCAATTGATGCCGGCAGTGTCTTCAACATGGGAGAAATCTCCGATCCTGAAGCCAAATCCCGGAAAAGGGGATTCTTCCGAGTCCTGCTCGGAAGCGTTTCCTTCAAATTCCGCAATCTCACCCGAGAGCCCGACGTCGGCACTCCGCTGGTGGTTTGCTCGGTGAGGGGAACCGACTTCACCGTTTATGCAGCGCCCGACGGCGCCTCCATGACTATCGTCACCGACGGTCTGGTGGAGGTGAGCTCCGGCGGCGAGAACGTATTGCTTTCCGCTGATGAAGGCGTCGAGGTGGTTGCGGGGCTCGGGTTGGGGGAGCCCTTTGACGTAAAAAAAGGCCTCGTCAGGTATGATGCTTTCGTAAAGCAGGCATTAACCCGATTTGATAATGATCCATCCGGAACTTTGAGGGCTTACACAGAGCAGCTGCTGGAATACATCGAAGAGGGTGAGTTTTTCTTGGAATCTTTTAAAACGAATATGGATGAACTGATTTCCGTCAGGTCGAAAGTTCCGGAAATCAGATCCAGGGATGGTGATGAAGCGGCGAACAAGTATATGGCTGTGGAACTGGGTCCCTTGCAGGATAGAGGACTCGAGTTGAATTCCACGTACCGTTTTCATTTTATTTCCGCACTCTTTATGCGCAGATACGTGATTTCCAGCATCTACGTCCATATGAGAACCCGATATCTGACCGATAGAGATAATCCGTATTGGATTGAATTCTCCGAAGTGTATGTGGATTTTAAGAATCTATATGAACAGCGACTGATACCCTTATTGGAGGTTGAAGATTTATGAGTAAAATAATGTTGCTAAGCAAAATAAATCTGGTAATTATCGCAGCCCTGGCCGTAATTATCATGATTACCGGATGTAATGCCGGTATCAGTAAGGAAGATCGCCTAGAAGCTTTCATCAACGATATGGAGTCAGGTCCGACACCAAATCCCAGAGAACACTTTTCGGGACATCCAAACGCGTGGAAAATTGATTCCGGAACCTTCTTAACTA
>JAUVIY010000086.1 GCA_030592625.1 Spirochaeta sp.
GATATCGGTTTCGGACTCTCTTTCTCCGGAGGACCGGACTTCCCGATTTCAGGACAGATGAGCTGGAACGACCGCAACTTCCTCGGGCGCGGGCAGGTTGTCGGTGCGGAAGTAAATATATCCCCCGATAGACAGAGTGTCACACTACGGTTCACCGAACCGCGGATCCTGGGCAAAAGGTGGTCCGGCGGTGTCGATGTCAGCTGGAGTCACGACGTGAACAGGCGCATCAACCAGGACTGGGACGGAAACGGGCTCCCCGATCCATACAACACCTGGGAGGAGTATGATGCTGCCGGTCGTATCGTCCCCGAAGATTACCAGATGGAATACAAATCCCATTACATATCGACGGGTTTCAGCACCGGATATACCTGGGTGACCCGCCTGGGACGCCTCGGCTTATCCACCGGCCTGCGCTTTACATGGGAATATGTGGATTACGACCCAACGGTATATAGGCCTCATAATCAGGATATCAGGGAAAACCTCGAGAATTGGAAATACGACGATAATATATCCCTGCGTCTGTCGTGGGATACCAGGGATCTGCAATTTGATCCCACTAAAGGGTTCATTCTCAGCGAAAACATTACATTCGCCGGTTTGCTTCCGGTTTCACGCCGGGAATACATTAAAAGTGTCTCACGGTTCAATTACAACCTCCTGATGTTCGATATTCCCGTTAACGATAAGGGTGGAGCATTCAAAAGCACCTTATATTTCAACACCGCATTCCAGGCACTTTTTGATAAGCCCTGGTCGGACACGATTGCGGATCGACAAAGGGACGGTTTCTACATCGACGGTATGTTTGTCGCCAGGGGATGGGACCCCAGTTCCGGTTATCGTTACCTCTGGGACAATACTCTCCAATTCAAATTCCCGATTTTTCCCAATATTCTGGCCTTCGATATTTTCCTGGATGGTGTCGGTGCATGGGTTGCAACCAACGGACAATTTAAAACCAGCAACGCTCTTATGAACATGCATATCAGTGACTGGAGATTCACTCTCGGCGCCGGTTTCCGTTTTGCCAACCCGCAGTTCCCCATCGGGATTTATCTGGTAAAGAAGTTCCAATGGGACATCAACGGCAATATCAACTGGAATCCGGAGCCTGATCTTGCTGAATTCAAGAACTGGGGTATGGATCTGGTTATTGCCTTCAACATGGATATTTATTAGGAGTCGGAAGATGAAACGTCTGATTATTTCAATATTTACAGTTACCGGTTTCATGCTGACCTTGCCTCTCGGCGCTGAGCAGATTACTAAAGTTGCCATACTGGATTATACAAGGATTCTATCGGCCTTCTATGCCGACTCGTCCGAAGCCCGCCGCATTGAAGAAATGAAAACGATCTTCGCGGAAGAAGTACGCAGGCTTCAAGTAGAAATCCAGGACCTGGAAGAAAGAAAACTTGAAGCTGAAAATCGCGGAAACTCCCGAGATGCGCTCGATCTGGACAGCCGTATCCAGGACAAAAAACAGTATTACCAGGAATATGTCAGAGTCAGGGGTAATCAGATTCAACAGTCCTCAGCCAACCTGGGTTCCAGCAGTGAACTGGCCCGGGAAATCTTGAGGGAAATCCAGTATGTTGCTGAATCAAACGGGTTCAGTATCGTTCTCAAACGTTCCGATCCGAATCTTCTATGGTGGAGTTACGAAGTCGACATTACCGATCTCGTACTTCAGCGGCTGATGAGCTCTAATTAAATCAGTCCGGAAGGACTAAAAAAGGATGTCCGCCAGCAAGGAAATGACCCCCATGTTCCGCCAGTACACGAAGCATAAGGAACAGCACAAGGATGCCGTGCTTTTCTTCAGAATGGGAGATTTCTATGAGATGTTCAAAACCGATGCAGTCGAGGTGAGCCGCTTACTGAATCTCACACTGACTCAGCGACAGGGAATCCCCATGTGCGGCATCCCTTATCATGCCGCAGGCAATTACATTGCGCGCCTTCTGAAGCTCAGTAAGAAGATTGCCATCTGTGAACAAATCGAACTTCCGCTGAACGGCAAAGGCCTGGCAAAAAGGGAAGTTGTAGAAGTCGTCACACCGGGAACGGTGGTGGATGATTCCTATCTTGAAGACCGCACGAATAATTATCTGGCGGCTATTGCCGGTGACTTGGAAATTCCCGCATATGCTTATATCGACCTTTCTACCGGAGAATTTCGAGCCACAGTACTGTCCGAAGGGATACCAAGAGACGCCCTCCGCAGGGAACTGGCGCGAACCTCTCCCAGGGAACTGATTGTGCAGGAGAGCCTCCTCGAATCGGATGAATTCGCCTTTCTGGCCGATGAAGGACCGGTGTTGGATCGTATGCCGGATTGGACATTCGAGCTCACCTCGTCCCGTGACAGACTCATTCGTCAATTCGGGACCGTCAACCTGAAAGCTTTCGGACTTGAGGATGATGATCCGAGGATTCCCGTTGCCGGTGCCCTTCTGGAATATCTGGACGATAATCATCGAGGCCTGTTACCCCATATCAGAGCCATCCAAGTCTATGGAGAGAATGATTCCGTCGGGCTTGATGAATCCACAATCAGAAACCTGGAACTTGTTCGAAACCTGCAGGACGGCGGAACCTCATTCACACTTCTTGATACCCTGGATCATACTAAAACATCTCCAGGGGCCAGAAACCTGAGAAGGCGAATTCTTCAGCCGTTCCCTGATGTCGGCAGGGCTTCCTCATATCACAACCGGGTGGAAAAGCTTTATCACGATCAGGTTGTCCTCGCTGCCTTGAGAGAAACTCTCTCAGGCATATTGGACCTGGAACGTCTGGCGGCAAGAACGGCGATGGATAGAGCTCATGCCAAGGATTTACTGGCGGTGCGAAACTCCTTGAACAAGGCCTCAGACGTTCGGAACATGCTTGACGACTGGATTCTTGACGATGGATCAGGGGGATTGGACGAATTATTTCAACCCCTTGAGACACTGGCCGGATTCCTTGACCGATCTCTGATGGAAGATCCTTCAATCCTGCTTACCGAGGGCCGTCTGATCAGGGAAGGGTGGGATGACGAAATAGATAGGATGAGGCATGTCCGGGATGAGGGTAAAAATCTGCTGAACGAATACGTAGCGGAAGAAAAATCCGCCACTGGAATAAACTCTCTCAAACTTAAATACAACCGTATACTCGGATACTTTCTCGAGGTGACAAAAAATCAGTCCGACAAGGTACCGGAAAGATTCCGCAGGCGACAGTCCCTCACCCAAGCGGAAAGATTTTCAACCAATAAACTGGAGGAATTGGAAACCGAGATAACAAGTGTTGGTGAACGCATCATCGATCGAGAAAGAGAAATCTTTCTAGCTATAAGGTTGGAAGTTAAAAATCATGTCCCTCAGCTTCTTCGTCTGGCAGGTATTATTTCTGAAATCGATGTAGTTCAATCATATGCTCATGCATCGACAGAATATGGCTATGTAAGACCGCAGATGTCTGAAGATTCACGAACAAAAATTACCGGAGGGAGACATCCTGTCGTAGAACGCTATCTCCCTCATGGTGCGTTTGTGCCGAACAGTGTCAGTCTGTCCGGGGAAGGTATCTCATTCGCCCTTGTCACAGGTCCAAACATGGCCGGCAAGTCTACTGTTCTAAGGCAAGTGGCACTGATAACTCTTATGGCACAGGCAGGCAGTTTTGTACCCGCCGATTCCGCCATAATAGGCGTTACCGACAAAATTTATTGCCGTGTCGGCGCTTCGGACAATCTGGCCAGGGGGGAATCGACATTCCTGGTCGAAATGAATGAAACTGCCAACATTCTCAGAAATGCCAGTTCGCAGAGCCTTGTCATCATGGACGAAGTAGGCCGTGGTACCGGTACCGCCGATGGACTGGCAATTGCCACGGCCGTGTGTGAATACCTTCTTGGAAATAACGCTCCGAGAACCTTGTTTGCCACACATTACAGGGAGCTCACCAGATTAATTCATCCCCACCTCATCAACCTGTCAATGGCCGTCAGAGAGGAAGGCGGTCAGGTGATTTTCCCGAAAACACTCATTATGGGTCCGGCTGAAGCCTCGTATGGTATTCATGTCGGCGCTTTAGCCGGCTTGCCTGATGAGGTTGTCGAGCGAGCGAAAGATCTTCTCGAATCTCAAGACGGGAATGTTGAAGAAACACCGGAGACCTTGCCAATACGATTTGAGCGAAAGAAGGCGGCCCCACTATTGTTCGATCCTCGTGAATTGATTATTGACAGTCTGCAGGATCTGGATCTGGATAATCTGACACCGATGGAATCACTGAAACTTCTGGTTGATTGGCAGGATGAACTCAATTCATCGGAGTAATCTCAAGCATTTGACATAGTCGGCGCGTCATTCCAATTAATGATATCCATGATTTACTTGTGTCCTGTCTGCAGCCGCCCGTCAACAGGTTATATGCGGCCCTGCGCCACATGCGGAGACGAAATCCTGAATCACTCCGACACAACATGCAGTTTGTGTGCTATAGACCTGGCAGGCTGTGACGATCCCTGTCCCGCCTGCAGAATGGATGCACCGCAGATTGATGGAATGAATGCCGTTGGTCCGTGGACAGGTCCGCTTCGTGAGTGGTTATCGGCACTGAAATACGGTGGTGATACACGAATGGCAGAATGGCTGTCGGAAAAGTTGGCGGAGAAATGGAAGACCGATTGGGCTGGTATTCATTTGATACCGGTACCACCGCGACCGGCAAGAATATTTCGCAGCGGTATCGATCCGGTCTGGTTACTTGCACTTGGTATGCGTAGGCGTGGTACCCCGGTGGTCCGGCTGCTCCGCCGTAAGGGAAAGCGGACCCAGAAAAACCTGAGCCGCTTGGACCGTTTGGATGAAGGAGCCCTGAAGTATGAAATCAGACGAAGTGCACGAATCACTCAGAAAGAATATGTACTGCTGGATGATGTCAGCACAACTGGGACCACTTTGAATGTGTGCGCCCGTATTCTGAAGTCTGCAGGAGCTGAACGAGTTTACGGATTGGTGGTCTGTAAAGATTAACCGGTTTCACACTCGCACCTTGACTCGCAACCCTTATATCGGTAATATTCGTTGATTAGTAATTCGTCAGAAGTTGTGAAGAGCCCGCACTGCGGTCTCTTTTTTTTGGCCTGACTTTATTGAGAGGAATATGGAGACGGATAACGAACTGGAAAAAATCATCTCGCCCCTTCTGGACGGGATGGGACTTTCCCTCGTGGAAATCTCCATCGGACGCCACAGAGGTGATGTCAAAGTGAATCTGGTCCTGTACAAAAATGAAGGTATCAGTCTGGACGATCTTACCAAGGCACAGAAAATTCTTCGTCCCAGGTTGGAACTTGAGTTTGACCGGGGAGACCTGTCTATGGAAATCTCATCTCCGGGTATGTCGAGAGTCATTAAAAGTACTCGTGAATACCCAATTTTCGTCGGCAGGAAGATCCGTCTGCTTCTCGACGAAGAATGGATAGAGGGAACTCTCAAAGGATCGGATGATGACAGTATCAGTATCGAAACAGATAGTGAGGAGCTGGATATCCCGATGAAGCAAATCAGGAAGGCCAGACTTAATTAAAGAATGAAGGAGACTCGCGGGTAATGAATGCCGATTTTGCCGACTCGATAAGACTTATTCA
The DNA here is from genome assembly GCA_030592625.1 of Spirochaeta sp. Taxonomy (GTDB): domain Bacteria; phylum Spirochaetota; class Spirochaetia; order DSM-2461; family DSM-2461; genus UBA2779. The sequence goes on from JAUVIY010000086.1 coordinate 5,657, forward strand.
ATCCGAAAGGGGAATCACCGAAGACCTTGTGCTGGCCACTATCGAAGAATTCCTGATGGCTGCTTACAAGAAAACCTTCGGAACCTCGGAAAACGCCGTCGTCAGATTTTCTGAATCGGGTGGTGATGTAGCTATCTATGCCAAAAAAATCATTGTTGAGGACGATGACCTATACGATCCGGTTTCCGAAATTGAACTTGCCGAAGCACTTGAATTGAATGAAGAGTGCGAAATCGGCGATGAACTCCTGATTGAGATCGATCCGAAAGAATTCGATCGCGGGGCCGTCCAGAGCGCCAAACAGAAAGCCCGACAGAACCTCCGTGAGATTCAGAAAGATACACTGTATTCAGAGTTCAAGGATAAAGTCGGAGAGATGATTATCGGTTATTTCCAACGGGAAAAAAATGGGACAATTTTTGTTGATCTTGGGAAAACCGAAGGCATCCTGCCTAGAAGGTTCCAGTCTCCCAGGGAGGAATACCACCACGGAGATCGGATCAAAGCCATGATTGCCGAGGTGAAGAAAGCTCCTACCGGTCTTGAAATCATCCTGTCACGCTCTCATGGTGAATTCGTCAAGCGAATTTTTGAGCTCGAAGTACCGGAAATTTATGACGGAACGGTCGAAGTTTTTAAAATTGTCCGTGAGCCGGGATACAGAACGAAGGTTGCCGTATATTCCACCCGAGATGATGTCGATCCCGTGGGAGCATGCGTCGGACTCAAGGGTGTCAGGATTCAGGCTATCGTTCGGGAGTTGGAAGGTGAGAAAATCGATATCCTGAAATACGATAGCGATCCTATGACCTTTATGCGAAATGCACTCAGTCCGGCGGAGGTTCAGGATGTTATTGTTCTCGACGGTGGTAAGCGGCAGGCTCTGGCCATTGTACCGGAGCAGCAGCTGTCCCTGGCCATCGGAAAGCAGGGGCTTAACGTCAGGCTGGCCAACAGACTTGTCGACTGGAATATTGATGTAAAAACTGAGGCTCAATTTTCCGAAATGGATGTTTCACGGGAAATCTCCCGGGCCGCATCCGATCTCTTCAGAGGGATTGATGAGGTTGAAGAGGAAATTACTAAAATCGGTGAATTACCCGACATCTCCGAACGTCTCGTTTCCCTTCTCAAGGAGAATGGAATTGAACTAATTGAAACTCTCATTAGTCTTACAACCGTGGAACTTGAAGGACTGAGCGGATTGACGCCTTCCGATGTTGATCAGATTCAGAAAATCATCGAAGATAACGTGGAAATAATCGAAAGTGACGAAGAGGAAGTCCTCGAAGACGGTCTGGAAACCGAAGAACCGACCGGCGGAGCCGAAGATGAAGTTGAAACTTATGAATGCCCGGAATGTGAGCAGCAGATAACTGCCGACATGAGCGTTTGTCCGAACTGTGGTGTTGGATTGAGTTTTGAGATAGAAGAAGTTGAGGAGCAGGAAGAATAGAATATATGACCGAAGATATAGACAAGAAAAAACCGAAAGCTACTCTGATAAAACACCGCAAGACAGAAATTGCAAAACCTGTCTCTACCGAAGGCTCTGCGAAACCCGAGAAAAAGAAAATCGTGGTTGTGAAAAAGAAGGTAGTCGTTAAAAAAACACCTAAAGCCGTACCAGTGCCTAAAGCGGAAGAAAAACCTGTCAAAGTTGAAAAAACGCCGGCCGCATCAGAAAAGGCGATTATCGAGAATAGATCTGAGAAAACGGAAACTATAAAGGCTGAAACTGTTGAAACCAAACTTGAAACTCCCACGACCAAGGCGAAAAAACCGGAAGCAGTGGAAAAACAGGAGAAACCGGTGAAAGTCGAAAAGGCTGAGCCAGTCATGGACGTTAAAACGGTCAAGGCGGCAGTTGAGAAAAAACAGGCCTCTCCTTCTGAGGGCGAGCCTTATGAATCCGAACGGACATCATCAGAAAAAATCAGCTCAGGAAAAGATACTGTTGCATCACCACCCAGAAGACCCGGTGTACAAGTTCTAGAAACAAAACGTACCGGCGGAAAGGCTGGAGTCGTTGCAGGACGGCGTGTAGACGGTGGTTTCAACAGGCGTGACGGCGGTAGAGCCGGGAATGTCGGCGGACGCCGAATGAGCGGACCTCAAGGCCGTTCAACCAACGGTATCAGGCCCAGTGGTCCCGGGGGGCGTCCAGGCGGATACAACCGTGGCCCCGGTGGTACCGGACGTCCAGGCGGATACAACCGCAGCCCCGGTGGTACCGGACGCTCAGGCGGATACAACCGTGGCCCCAGTGGTACCGGACGTCCAGGCGGATACAATCGCGGACCTGGCGGTACCGGTCGCGCAGGCAGCAGCGGACGTGCAGGTGGACGTTCCGGCGGTTACAGCGGTCCTTCCGGACCTCCTCCTGCAAACCGAAGCAAAAAATTCTATAAAGCTAAGAAAACTTATGAAAAACACAGGGAAGAGCAGGAGAAGCTCTATCAGTACTCCCGTAAGAAGCAGGTGATTCAGGCTAATCCTGTTCCAAAAGAAATTGATATCATGGAAGTGATAACTGTTTCTGAACTGGCCAGAAAGATGAACCTCAAGGCATCGGATCTCATTTCCAAACTGATGGGTATGGGCATGATGGTTACCATCAATCAGCAGATTGATGCGGAAACAGCCACCATTCTGGCAGACGATTTTGACTGCAAGGTGAAAATCGTAAGTCTCTATGACGAAACAATCATCGAATCAGAGTCCGATGGGGACGACGATCTGACCCACAGACCTCCCATCGTTACAGTGATGGGTCATGTCGACCATGGAAAAACAAAGCTGCTGGATGCCATTCGAAACGCCAATGTCGTATCCGGCGAGCATGGGGGTATTACCCAGCACATCGGTGCATATATGGTTCATACCCCGAAAGGTAACATCACATTACTGGATACTCCGGGTCACTCGGCATTCACAATGATGCGGGCTCGTGGCGCCCAGGTTACAGATCTTGTCGTTCTCGTGGTTGCGGCCAATGATGGCGTGATGCCCCAGACTATTGAAGCGATTCAGCATGCTAAAGCTGCGAAATCTCCGATAATCGTCGTCATAAACAAGATGGATCTTCCGGAGGCGAACCCCGATCGGGTCAAACAACAGCTTTCGGAGTATGATCTGATACCGGAAGATTGGGGAGGTTCTACACAGTTTGTCGAACTTTCCGCACTCAAGAATGAGGGAGTCGACTCTCTTGTTGATGTTCTGATTCTCGAATCCGAGATGCTTGAACTGAAGGCAAACTGGAAACGACGCGCTGAAGGTAAAGTTATCGAATCAAAAGTTGATCAGGGACGGGGAATCGTTTCCACGGTTCTGGTTGAAAAAGGTACCTTGAAAGTGGGCGATGCCTTCGTTGCCGGCATCTTCCATGGAAAGGTTCGGGCTATGTTTGACGACAATGGCAGGACTATTAAAGAAGCCACTCCGTCCATGCCTGTTGAAATCCTCGGTTTCTCAGGAGTCCCCGATGCAGGAGACCCCTTCCAGGTTACCGAAAATGAGCGTGAAGCCCGTCAATACGGTAGCAAACGACAGGATCTTAAAAAAATGGAGACGGCCCGAAACGTCAAGAAGATCACCCTGGATAATCTCTATGATTCTATTCAGGA
>JAUVIY010000161.1 GCA_030592625.1 Spirochaeta sp.
ACCTTTACCGGCATGGGGGAGCCGAAGGCGGATACCACCGAATCCCCCTTTTGAGAAAGGAATCCAGAGAGTTGGTACTGTCGCCCGGAGAGTACCGCCTGACATGTGGACCGGAAGAAAAAACCGCGGTAGCAAACCTGGTGCTCATGCCGGGTGAGACGGTTTCCTATAATCTGACGCGTTCTGAAGACAAACAACTGAAATGGATCGAGGTGAAGAATGAATGAATCCCGTTCGTCCCTGTATTCCCTGCTGACCGGCCTGGCCGGCGGTGCGGCAGCATGGGCCGGAATCGAAATCATCCTGTGGCAGGCTCCCGCATTCCCGGACGTGAGGGTTCTCACCCTCAGCCTCGGGGCCACAGCCGGTCTGCTGCTGGGAGCCGTTGCTCCCATGGCGGAAGGTTTGAGACAGAACCAACCCCGGAAAATCATCAGCGGTATCATCGTGGGTTCCCTCACCGGGGTTCTCTTCGGAGCTCTCGGGATGGCGGCGGGGCAGTTGATCCTGTCGCTCATGGCCGGTACGGCGGCGATATCCGAAGCCGCCTTCGCCAGGATACCCGGGTGGATTATTCTGGGTACTGCGGTAGGCGGCGCCTCAGGCCTCCGCTCCCGCTCTCTCAGGCGGATCGTCGCCGGAGCCACCGGTGGATTCATCGGCGGTCTGATAGGAGGTGCGGCGGCCGAGCTGCTCACCGGTATGACGTCGGGTATCTACGGCCGGGCCTCCGGCATGTTGCTCTGGGGTACCGCCGTGGCCTTCCTTGCCGACAGAATGGAAAGCCGGCGCGCCAGAGGTCGCTTAACCGTTCTCACAGGACCATTGAAGGGCCGTTCATTCCCGGTTAACCAGAAGAATTTCACAATCGCCCGATCCGGTTCCGCAGATTTGACTCTCCTTGGGGATCCCGGAGCTGCGGCGACAACCGAAGCTGCAGCCACTGGAGCTGCAGCACAGGTTCATCTGAAAAAAGGAACCGTTGTCCTTGAGCCCTCGGAGAACGTTAAGGTGGAAATCAACGGGGAGAAAGCCGAAGCCACCGAGCTGCGCTACGACGATGTTATCAAAGTGGACGGCGTCACCCTGATTTACGAGGCGAAACGATGAAACGGCTGATATCATTCATCCCGGTACTCTTCATGCTCTTTACCGGCGGATTCCTGGGAGCCGACGACATCGCCCTGAGCGGCGTTGATTCCCGGTTGATGGCCGTTACCGGAACCGTGAACCTTTATGCCGTTGTCACCGATTCATCGGGACAGCCGGTTAAAAACCTGACGGCGGAAGATTTCATGGTGAGAGACGCCCCGATGGGTGAGGCTCTCGGTGACCCTCAACCGGTCGTCAATTTCTCGGTTGCCGGTGAAAGACGGGACGGTCTGGTGTTCATGATGCTCATCGACGATTCAGGAAGCATGTATGACGGACCCGACGGTCGCTCCTCGCCGTCTCCCGATCGGACTCGAGCGGCTCTGGCCCGGCGGGAAGCACGACGTTTCCTCGATGAACTGGGCACTTCCATGGACCGGGCGGGTCTGGCCCTTTTCGGTACACGCTACCGCATTCTGGCCGGTCCCAGGACCGACAGGGCTACACTGATCGAACGACTGGGCGTCTCTTCGCCGCCTGAGTCGGAAGAGGCCTACACCGAGCTCTACGCCGCAATCGTGGAGGCCGCATCCTCCATGAGCAGTCAGAAGGGCCGGCGCATCGTCATACTATTTTCCGACGGCGAGAACTATCCCTACACTGAGCATACGGGGCGTTCCCACCCGGATTATAGGGAGAAAAATCATATTCCCGACGATGCCCTCAAGGCCCTCCATGAAGAAGGTGTCACCCTCTACGCCGTACGATTCGGTTCCAATCGCGATGACGATCTGGCTCGAATCGCCATGTCCACCGGAGGAGTGGTATTCGACGTGGACGGAGAGGAAGAGCTGTCGGGTCTATACAGTTCCATCCGAAAGAGGGTGCTGGCCGAATACCGACTGGGTTATCGTCCCGGTCCTACGGGAGCTGAGGAAACATCCGTCATGGTGGAACTTAAGGGCGGCCAGTCGACAATTGAACTGACTTATCCCTCGGGTTTCGTTTTCGGTTTGCCCTCATCCCGAACTCAAGCACTCCTCTCGCTGCTGGCCATCCCCTTCGCACTGGCGCTGATTTTTATCCTGGCCCGTATTCGCATTGCGAAAAGCGCTGATGCACCTTCCCTTGAACGGCTCAGACCCGTCGGAGGAGGGCAGTTGACTGTGGTCCTGGAAACCGGGAAAACAGTTATATCTCCGGGAGTGGCCGGGGAGCCTACTTTAATTTCGTCGGAAGGGAAAAAAGCCGGCGACGGAAAAGCCGGCAGCTCGAGTACGATTGTTGTTGAAAAAGGAAAGGACGGCCGTTGGCGTGCTTCATCCGGTGAAGGGGTGGTGGTGAACAACCGGAAATCCGACGCCACGGTCCTGGAGAACGGCGACGTCATCAGGGCCGGTGAGGAACTGATCGTTTTCGACGATGGAGAAAGCTGAGAAAAATCCCTATCTCGAACGGGGGATTATCGCCTACATCGGCAATAAGCGGCGACTGCTGCCTCTCATCGGTGATGCCCTGAGGCAGGCCGCCGGTTCGAATCTCAAAGGCCTTCGTTTTACCGATTTGTTCAGCGGCAGCGGAATTGTCTCCAGGTATGCCCGTACACTGGGGATGAGGGTGACGGCCAACTGATGGATTCCCTGGATGCCCCTCTGGTTCTGGTCAGCTACAGCACCGACGGTATCATCCCTTTCGACCGCCTTCGGGCCCGATACGAAGATTACGGGAGGGTAAGGCTGGCCACCAATCCGTATGTCACATACCGCGGCGGGCGGCAGAGTAACCGACGCCGGGACCGCAATCTTGAATTCGTCCTGATTGTGGAACACGGCCTGAAGACCCGGGGGAGGGACAAAAAAGAAGTTGACAGGGTTCTCATCAACAGGCGTCTTCAGCTTCTGGTGAATGACCTCTTGCGCCCTGAGATTCTCCGGACTTCCGGAAAAACAGACGGGTGGATCCGGCAGCCGGAACTGCACGGCACCTGAGTCGTGATGAAGAACTGGAAGTTCTCGAGACTCTCTGGAACAGCCATCCCGATGACTGCCGGGATCTGGTGAAAGACATACCCAGAATCCTCCGTAACATGGCGCACCGGAAATACAGGGACCAATTCACGAAGAGATTGAAATCGCTGAGGGAAACCGGCGGCCGCCATCTTGCCCTCTATCTTCCCTCCCGTTATCATGGCCGCCATGGGCCAGCGGGGTGAATTATACAGCACGAGAATCTTTATTGATGACGGACAGAAGACCTTTTTCTTCAACGTCAAGGAAAATCGATATCACGACCTTTACCTGAACATCGTCGAGAGCCGAAAAAGCGATAGGGGCTTCAAGCGTACTTCATTAGTCGTTTTCGATGACGACATTGATCGATTCATGATTGTACTCGAGAGAACGATGAACGAGATTCGCAGACGGAAGGGATCTCCTGAAGAAACCCTCACCGTCGGCGGCGGTCGACGTGAGTACATACTGCGCATGCCGCCCCGGGGAAAGCCGGCGTTGCAGCTGACCGAGAAACGCGAAGATGCAACGGGATACCGTCGTGAATCCCTGATTATTCCTGTTGATTCCTTTGATATTTTCCTCGAAGGGCTCGGTAAAGCCGTATCGGCGTTGAAAAACGCCTGAAACAGCTTCCTGTACGAATAAAACCTGTATAATGAATTACATGGACTCACTGGGCATCGCCATAGATGGCGGCAGGTACGTTCGTATTGACTCTTCCATAAATGATTTATACCGGACTGTTCGGCTCCGAACCATTCGGGTCGGGCAGGATTCGGCGAAGCTTGATTTCTATGTCTTCCGGAAAAAGGGACCTGTTGTCCGTAAGAGCGTTCTACTCAAAGGTCTGTCTCAAAACGGTGATACATCTACCGAATTAACACTGAAAGTGGAACGACGCTCGTTCGCCGTCTGGGAAATCACCGCCCGGAAACCTGATGGAACCGTTGAGGACATCCGAGTCAGAACCGGGATCGGCCTGTGGCCGCTCATCATTGCGGCGGTGGCCCTGTTGTTGTTCGGCGGATGGCTGCTCTTCCGTCTTGTCGGCGGTGATTCCCCCGTCGTCTCAAGTCCGGTAAGCACGGTTTCGGAGATTACCGAAAAAATCGAACCGGCTGAAACCCCGCAGCTTATCGAATCTGAACCGATTGAAACGCCTGCACCGCAATTTCCCACGCAAACCATCGTGTACTTCCGGCCCGAGAGCGCCAAGCTGTCAAATGCGGCGATGGCCGAACTGAAAACCCTGGCCGGGTTGATACCTGAGGGTATCGGTATCGAAATCAGCGGACATTGCGCCAACTACGGCACGGAACGCGGCCGCCGGGTTCTTTCCCGGGTGAGGGCCGATGCTGTCGCCGACTATCTTTCCGGTTTGATACCCTTTTCGGTCAGCATCGATGTTAAGGGTTACGGCGGATCCCGGCCTCTCAATCGGGACTCCGAATTGCAGGATGTGAACAGAAGGGTTGAAATAAATCTCTCCGGAGACGGTGGATGAGCTCCTCTCTCATTCTCCTGCGAGTTGTCTCCCTCCGGAGGCCTTGGGTATAATGGTTGGTACTGGGGGGAAGGTGTTTCTCAAACGCATTGAAATTCTCGGCTTCAAGTCCTTTGCCGACCGCACAGTCATCGAATTTACCGACGGTATCACAGCTTTGCTCGGTCCCAACGGATGCGGGAAAAGTAATATCGTTGACGCCGTCAAGTGGGTTCTCGGCGAGCAATCCGTACGGAACATGCGGGCCGAACGCATGGATGACGTAATATTCAGCGGAACTGAAAATCGTAAAGCTCTCAACGTGGCCGAGGTCACCCTGGTTATTGCCAATGACAAGGGCATCCTTGAGATAGAGCGGCCGGAGATTGCCATCAAACGGCGGATCTTCCGGGAGGGAGACAGCGAGTACTTCCTGAACGGTACACCGGTCCGGCTGAAGGAAATCCGTGAGCTGTTCTTTGATACCGGTATCGGGAAATCGGCCTATTCGGTGATGGAGCAGGGTCGGATTGATCAGGTTCTGTCCAACAAGCCTGAAGAACGCCGCCACATCTTCGAAGAAGCCGCCGGAATCACGAAGTTTCGGATGCGCGGAGAAGAAGCCGAACGCAAGCTGGCCAAAACTGAAGATAATATGGGGCAGGTGGAGAACATCCTCCATGAGGTTCGACGCAGTTACGATACCCTGAAGAAACAGACCGACAAGACGCTCGAATATCGCCGATTCCGGGAATCAATCTTCGAACTGGACAGGGATCTGAAACTGCTTCAGTGGAGGGATCTGGAGAAATCCGGGCGGAAAAAGACCGAAAGACTTAAATCCCGGGAAGAAAAGCATCTCTCGATAGTCGATAAGATAAACCAGATGAAGGCCACTTTAGCCAGTGAGCTGGATGCGGTGAATGAAATGGAGTCCCGGCTGATCGAAAACCAGAAGCGGCTCTACGGGATGGACCTGGAGAAAGAGAACCAGGAAGAACAGGTCCGGGGTATCCGTGAGAGACGTAATGAGGCCGAGGAAACCGTTGATGTCGCCCGAACCCGGGAAAAAAACGCCGTTGAATCCCTGGGATCCCTGAACAAACTCAAAAAGAACCGGGAGGACGATCTCGCATCTTTCCGGGAACGGCTGAAAGAGATTGAAGGTATTATTGCCACATTGCAGAAGTCCATCAGTGCGGCCGAAGAACGGTCCAGGGGAAACGGTGATGAGACGAAGCAGGTTAATGATAATCTGACCGAGGAAGAACGGCACCGGGAAAGTCTTCAGGACGATCTGCGGATCCTCACCGACGATATCGTCAATAAACTCGATCGTGAACTCAAAGATTCCGGTTACGACCGCAATGCCCGGAGGATCCTGGAAGACTCCATTGTCGAACTGCTGGGTGAAATCCGGATCCGTACGGAAGGTCGGGCGAAACTGCTCTCTGATCAGAAAAATCTCTCCGATGGAACTAAGGCCCTGGAACTGCTGGAGAGCGCTTCCGAGGTTTTTTCAGGGCTGAGTGACTCTCTTGAGGAATTATCCCGGCTTTTTTCCGAGTACAAGGATTCGGGAGCGGATTTTCTTGAGGAATTCCTGGCACCTGAGGGAATCATTACCAGGAAAAGGGAGCTGGATGAGAAAATCGTCGGCTCCGCCGATCGCACGAGGGAACTCAAAGCCCGACTCACCG
>JAUVIY010000433.1 GCA_030592625.1 Spirochaeta sp.
ATCTCCTTCCGGGCTTTGTTGACCAGTTCCCCGGCCTCTTTAATGCTCTTCTCGTTTACGGTTTCCACTCTGCTATCCTTCATGTCCGGTAATCGGCGTTGATTTTCACATATTCTTCAGATAAATCTGAACCGGTAATCGATGCCGAAGCATTGCCGGAACCGAGATGTAATTCAATTTCCACCCGTTCTTCGTGGAGGGGCCAGCCGACTGACGGGACAGGCAGCTCCTTTTCTCTGAAATAGGCGCTCAATACCTGCTCCTCACTGCCGTCAAGGTGGAAAGTTCCGTTCTGAAAGACCCGGCGGCCACCAATATCAAGAGTGAGACGTTTTCTCGGGATTTCCATTCCGATTCGTCCGCAGGCTGCACCAAGTGCCTGAAGTATGCGGCCGACATTTGGATCGTTACCCCGGACGGCGGTTTTCGTCAGAGGGGCATTGACTACCGAACGGGCCAGGGAAACGGCGGTAACAGTATCCCGAACCCCTGCGACCGTCACCCGGAACACATGGGCGGTACCTTCACCGTTCCTCACCACGTCTTCGGCCAGCCTGGCGGCAGCATCCATCAATGAACTGCGAAACTCGTCATCCCCGGGATAAGGGTGATGGCCGGAGGAGAACAACAGTACCGTATCGCTGGTACTGGTTTCACCATCGATACTGATACGGTTGAAACTCTCATCCACAACTTCGGAAAGGATCCGCCGGGCAGCCTCCCGGGGAACCTCGATATCTGTAAGGAAAAAGGCCAGCATTGTGGCCATATTCGGTTCCACCATCCCCGCACCCTTGGCGGTTCCGACGATCCGACCCTCACCGCAGCAGCATGAGCGGATTTTCGGCCAGGCATCGGTTGTCATGATGGCTTCAGCAAAGGGTAAAAGAGATTCCGACTGCAGGTTCTCAGGCAGATGGGGGAGTGCAGTTTCCATGTCGCCAAGAGGCAGTGACCAGCCGATGACACCGGTGGAAGACGGTATGAAAGGCGCCGCGTCACCGAAGAAACCCGAGACGAGCCCTGAGAGACGTTCCGAGGCTTCCAGCCCCCCCTCCGCACCGACATTGGCCACTTTATTGTTCACCAGCACTCCCTGAATCAAAGGAGAATCCAGGAGAATTCTGCCCACCTCGACAGGCCAGCCTGGAAAGGCATTGCGGGTGAAAACCCCGCCGAATGACCGGGTCGGTTCATTAAGCCGGATTAAAGCGAGATTCATAGCCTGTTTCCCGGCATCGGGTTTCTCCGCCGGGATGAACTCAAGAGTTACTGTAGCTATCTGAAATCCATCAGGCAAGACGGCTTCTCTTCCGAGCCGACGTCTGTATGCGGTGGAATCGGTGTACTGCATAGAGCCACATGATAGTCAATTTCATCAGGTAGCGTCCATGTTCGACAATGATAAGAATTAAAATGATCGGGCCCGTCAGTCAGCCATTCAATAATGTTCAATAATTGAAAATCCATAACTATTCCTGATTGATCAAGATGGCGGCTTCGGATACCAGCACATTCCGTTGACGCCTGGCCATCTGCTGTTCCCGCCGTGATTTCCACCAATAATTGATATCAGCCATGAGAGAGAGAACGCAAGGCAAAAGGATAAGGATGAGGAACGTTCCGAATAGCAGGCCGGAGAGTGTCCCTGAAACACGACCGGTAACGGAACTATGGACTTC
>JAUVIY010000006.1 GCA_030592625.1 Spirochaeta sp.
GTCTGCCCGCTTATGAATGATTTGACAATTTGCCCCAGAGATGTCGCGTCAACATCCAGATCAGCGGCAACGATAGGTCTCATGAGAACCTGAATTTCGGGAAAGCCTCTTTCGAAATCCGAATAAGGATTACCCACACCCTCGGCGTTGGGCAGCATCCCCACCAATGCTTTGGCGGATGAAGACAGAGCAGCCATATCGTTTCCAATTAGCTTAATCTGTATCGGACTGTTAGCCGACTTCCCGCCTGCTGAAGTTCCAATCGTTATTTTGGCTCCCGGAACCGTCGCAAACTGTTTGAGAAGTTCGGGGATTTTTTCTTTAGTCGTCCATGTTCTTTCTTCTCCGGATTTGAGATTGACGACGATTTCGGACTCTCTCATTGTGACAGTGCCGACTTCGGAATAAATGCTGTCAATACCGTCTAGACCGAGGAGGATGTTTTCAATCTTTCTGGTGACTCCGTCCGTATCCTCCAGTGAGCTGTATTCGGGAGTGGACAGGACAACATAAAGAGAGGATTCATCCATCACGGGAAACAATTCGATTTTCATCAATCCCAAAGGAATTGTAGACAGGGCAAGTACCAGCAGCAGAAGGGTGATGACAGGTACGAGAATTCGGTTCCTGCGTTTACTCATCAACCGTGTAAGCATTTTTTTATATGCAGAAGCCAATTTGTCGAATCCGTTCACTTTTTTATATCGGCCGATGATTCTGATGGCAAGGAAGCCAGCCATGAGAAGAGCCATCAGCAGAGAAAGTAAGCCGGGTCGTCCATCTATGGAAAATGCGATAATCACCAAAGCGGTGATTACCAGGGCTTCCGTGATTTCTCGTGTAAAGGAGAATTTCCGGATTACCGGTGTACCCGTTGTTTTAGACAGAAGGCGTGAAGTGAGAGTCGGTGTGACACTCAGAGCGATCAGCAGGGAAGCTCCGACGATAAAGATAATGGTGATGGGAATGACACTGATGATCAGTCCGATCCGGCCTTCCATAAAAGCCAGAGGAATAAAGGCGGCCATCGTTGTTAAGGTCGCTGCAAGAATGGCGGGTGCGACTTCCGCCGTTCCCTGCCTGGCGGCTTGAATACGGGACAGACCCTTCAACCTGAAATGGTTGACATTCTCAACGACGACAATCGCATTATCAACCAGCAGCCCCAGGGCGATAATCATGGCCAGAAGAGTCATCGTGTTAAAGGTCATACCCGCGAGATTGAGTGCGATGAAAGAAAAGAACAGGGAAAAGGGAATAATCAGGGCGGCAATAAATGCTTCCCGGAATCCCAGGAAAAGGTAAAGAACGATAACCACAATCAGGAGACCTGATATGGCATTTCCCAACACATTATCGAGATCTTCCTGAACGGATACGGCATCATCCTGAAGAACCTGTATATCCAGTCCTTCCGGAAACCTGCCGCTTTCAGTATCGCCGATGACAGCTTTGACAGCGCTGCTCGGGCCGATGATATCCGTTCCCCCGTCCCTGTAGAGAGAAATCGTTATGGCGGCTTTCATAACCGCATTTTCCTCTCCCAGATTAACCGATCGTCTTGAGTAGTTGGTTGTCGGCTTGTAGGTTTCCTCAACCCGGGCAATGTCCTTGAGAAATCTGACATCACCCCCGGGGAGCGGAATAAGGGTTTTACGCAGTTCGTTCACATCACCGTAAGAAGCCAGAACGCGAATATAATAATGGACGCCATCCAGGATGGCATCACCGGCGGGAGTATCCTTGTGGCGCATATTGACGGCCTGAACAAGATTCTCAGCAGTCAGGTTGAATTCCGCCAAACGGGCCTGATCGACAGTAATCCTGATTTCAGGACTCTTGTCTCCCGATATTTTCACATCACTCACGCCGTCGAGGTACAAAAGCTCATCCATCAGTAAATCGGCCGCGGATTTAAGTTCTGACGGAGAGAGATCTCCGCTCAGACTTAAAACCATAAAGGCGCGATTCGCCGTGGTGGAAACCTTGATGGAGGGCGATTCCACTTCTTCGGGTAAATCATTGACTGACAGAACAGCTTGAGTCACCTCGCCGATTTTCTCATCGATATCCGCTTCAGGAAAGAAGTCCATCTGTATTTCCGATCTGCCAGCCAGAGATGATGAGGTGAGGAATTCAACATCTCCGATACCGGAGAGAATAGCTTCAAGTTTATTTGTTACAAGAAGTTCAACATCCTCGGGAGTGGCTCCCGGATAGTTGACGTTGATTTTGATTTTAGGAAATACGACTTCAGGTTTTGATTCTCTGGCAAGGGTTCTGTAGTTATAAAGTCCAAGGATAACCAATAAAGCCATCCCCAGATAAACGATTCTGTAACGGTTGATACAGAGGGATGAAAACCTGCCCAGAGCATTATTCGTACTGTTCATTTGTCCTCCGCGGCTAATTATTATCTTTTTACACAGAATTATCGAGTCCTGATGCAATTTTTCTGGATATTGTAAATCACGGAGTGAAGGGGTGACTCACCAGAATTATGAAACCCTTTCAGAAATCCCTATTGCGGTGGTTCAGGTAGAATTTATTCACTTTGGCTCGATTGCCGCAGCCTTTCATGCTGCACCAACGGCGACTTTTATTCTTACTGGTGTCATAGAATAGCCAGCCGCATTCCGGGTCGGAGCACCGTTTAAGTCTCTTCATGTCGCTTTTCACCAGAAAATCCGCGGCTGAGTTTACGACGGGTTGTAAAAAGCCTGTGGGATCTTTTTTAACATCGGGAAAATGCCATGAAAATCCGGAACCATTCATATCAATGACGGCCCGCTTTCGTGCCGCCTGGAGAATCACGTTAAGATCATTCATTACACTTGGATTCTCTTGCTTCTGCTTGATGACAGTAGAAAATACTCGATGAAGGATTTTTCTATGTTCGATGATCTGGTTGTACCAGTCGGAACTGTCTCTCTCATATCCCCTGGCGATCAGTTGTTCGGTTATCTCCGGAGAAAAAATTCCAACCCGTTCAGCCCAACCCAGGGCATCTATGTAGGTAGTGATCCACTCGTAGACTTTGGGAGTATCTCTATACTCAACCGTATTCACGAAATCGAGAGCAACATTGTTTCCGTCCAGGTCAAATGACAAAAACTTTTCTCTTGTTTGCCGTACCAAATCATTGAACGCCTTATCCATTTTTTTATCCATCGTAATATAACCATCAAAACACACTTGACAGGTTAGTTCAAGATGAATAGAGTGCTAACCGGTATAATCAATAAAGAAGGTTAGTTTAAAATGGTTGCGCGAATGTGGCACGGAACAGTGGCGGCTTCGAAAGCCGGCGAATACCGGAAGTTCCTCAATAGACGAGCTATCCCAGACTACGGTTCAGTTGAGGGGAATAAAGGTGTTTTCATTTTCGAGCGACTGGAAGGAACGATTGCACACTTTATGACGCTTTCGTTTTGGGAAAGCGAGGAAAAAATCGCCGAATTTGCAGGGCATGATTCAGAAGTTGCGAAATACTACGAAGAAGACGATGATTTTTTACTGGAGTTCGAACCGAAAGCGACACATTATCGAGTTGTTGGAGAGTCGTGGTGGTAAAACTCTCCGGAATTGAAAAAAGGGCCACCCTCCATGAGCAGCCCCTTTTTTCGATGATGAGTTAAAACTAGCTCGCTAAAGCTCCAAGTGCCGCATCGGCAGCACTGGCCGCATCGGCGGAGTAAATATCGGCACCGATGGTGTCGCAGAAGTTCTGGGTAACAGGAGCGCCGCCCACCATGATGGTGACGTTGTCCCGCTTGCCGTCTTCCTCGAAGGCGTTCACGATATCCTTCATGTAGGTCATCGTGGTGGTGAGCAGGGCCGAGCAGCAGATGATGTCGGCGTTCTCGGATTTGACGGTCTCGAGGAATTTCTCGGCGGAGACATCGGTGCCCAGGTCGATCACCTCGAAGCCCTTGCCTTCCATCATGATTTTCACCAGGTTCTTGCCGATGTCGTGGAGATCGCCTTTGACGGTACCGATGACGACTTTTCCCGCAGCTTCCACCCCGGCGTCCATCATCAGGGGTTTGAGAATCTCGATACCGGCGTTCATGGCTCTGGCCGCGATGAGCACTTCGGGGACGAACACTTCGTTCTTTTTGAACTTGTCACCGATGATGCTCATGCCGTCCATCAGGCCGCCTTCCAGGATTTCTTTGGCGTTCAGGCCGTCGTCCAGGGCTTTCCGGCACATTTCCTTGACGGCGGGTGCCTGTCCCTTCTGCAGGGCTTCGGATATCTGATTTATAATTTTCATAGCTATCCTCCGGTTGGATTCTTTGCGGATTTTCCAGCCTACAATAAATCCGCATTACTTTCTTTGTATTGGACGAAAAAGTCAAATTTTGTGATTTTATGACTTATTGACCTCTGGCGCGGAAAAAATCACACTTTTTTATCATCGCCGACGGCTTTTCGAAGAGCATTGAAGAGCAATTTCGTCAGTTCCGGTTCTTTTGCCTTGTCGATCCCGACGATGTTCCTGAGAAAAATCGCCGAGTCGGCGGCATCACCGGTATGCGCCGCTTCGATGATGGCGGCGTCGTTATCGTCGATGGCGCCCGAAGGACCGGGAGCCCGGAACTCCAGGGCCGCCCGGAAAACTTCCAGAGGTGCCTCGGTGTCCAGGCCGTGTTTTCGGGCCATCTCCAGGGCGCCTACCACCCGGTCCCTGCGCTGGAGCTTGCGGGCCAGATCCCGTCCCACCCGATACACCGTGTCTCCCAGGGCCCGATTCCGGAATCGGGAGATGAGATCGGCGACATGATCCTCAATCTCTTCGGTGCTGAAGACTCCCGGGTACTCCCGGCGCAGGGCCTCTCCGGAGATCCGCATGGCTTCGCCCATCGAAGCAGCCACATCGAAATCTTCCAGCACCTCCCAGATGTACGTCGCCCCGGGGAGGCGGCGATGACCGATATAGGCCGCCGCCGCATGGCCGTAGTTGTGGATGTACAGCTTCCGGGCCACCCAGGGGGCGATGGGGGAGACGGCCATGAAATCGGGAAGCTCCGGCACCTCTCCGGTGAAGCCGTCCCGGTCGACGATGAGCGTGTTGAAGGTTTCGGCCCAGCTGAGCAGTGGATCGGCGGCGGCGACTTCGGTGGGCATGATGGGCACCATCTTGCCGATACTGGTTTCGACGATACCGATTCGGCGGCGAACCGCCTCAGCGGGAATCCCGGCCTCCTCGAAGGCCGCCCTCGCCAGTTCGGCGGCGCCCTTCAGGTTCTCCGCCAGGATGATATCCAGAGGGCGCTCCCTCCCGGCCACGGCGCCGGCGATCGTTTTCAATACGATGGGCAGGGCCGCCGCTCCCACACAGGTGGCGCAGATATCCGCCCCTTCAAGTTCCCGGGCCACCGCGGCGGTATCCCGAGCATCCACCGCCCTCACCGGACCCACTTCGTGCCGGGTATCTCCGGCATCGGATTTCTCTACAAGGGTGTATCTGTCCCGGGTCTCCAGAGCGGCCAGCACCGCCGGGGCCACATCGGCGAATACCGCCTCGTAGCCCCCCCGGGTGAACACCGGAGCGATGAAAGATCGGCCGATATTACCGGCGCCGAAGATGACGATTCCCGGATGGTCTTTTTTCGTCATGAAAGATCCTCCGAATCGCCCTGCGCCGCCTCATCCCCTTCAGCCATTTCGGCAATGTCGGCCAGCTCCCGGCGATAGGCCTTGAGGTAAGGCTGCATGGCCTCGAATTTCTGTCCCTGTCTGGATTCGTAGTACACCCCCCCCAGACAGGTGAGGGCCACCGAGCCGGCGGCGATGCCGCTCACTACGGCCTCTTCGAGATTCAGCCCGGCTTCTCCGTCGGCCGCCATCTGGTGTGCCACCGAATCGATGAGTCCGCCTACGAAGTTGTCCCCGCAGCCGGTTGTGTCCCGGGGTTCGACGAGACCGGCCACGACTTCGTCGGCATAGCGGCAGGTGGGCATGCTTGAACACCCGGGTGTGAGATAGCGCCGATGAGAAATGCCCAGCAGGACGTCGTCGGCTCCCTGGGTCACCACCACGGCGCGGCTGCCTTTGGCGAGGAACCAGGCCATCGCCGCTTCCGGTGAGGCTTCTCCCGAAAGCTTGAGGGCTTCCTCCCGATCCACCACCAGGAGATCAATATTCCTGTAGTCCTCCACCAGGGGCCAGGGCCTGCCCTTGAAGCGGGCTTCGTTCCGGAAGTCGTAAACCGTAGTGACCATCACGAAGGCCCCCGCTTCCCGGCCCCGGCGGCAAAGTTTATCCAGGGTGTCGTGAAGCGGGGGTACCAGGGCGGTGCCTCCGAAGAGCAGGAAATCAGCATCGAAGAAGTTTTCAGGCAGGGATTCGGAACCGTATGCTCCGGCTGCGCCGATGGTGTTGATGAAGGTTCGCTCTCCCCGCCCGCCGTTGAAATCCGGATCCGAGAGAACATCGGTACTGGGGGTTGGAAGGTCGGATTCAGTGTAATGATCGAAAGGAAAACCGGCCTTTGCCAGCAGTTCCCGGAAACGACGGCCGTTATCATCCCGGCCGACAACCCCGGCGAAACGGTAGTGGATGTCTGTGCTTTGTTTCACCTGGGCGGCATGGAGGATGGGCACGATTCCCGGACCGCCGATGTTCGAGCTGTCCGGGGCGCCGCTGCCGGTGAGGCTTGCCAGCACCGTGTCGTATTTCTCGTCGGCGAACTCGGCAAAGGCCTCGGAGAATACCAGGCCTCCGGTGGACAGGCCGCCGTCGCCTGGGGTTCGGCTCACCAATTTTTCATAGACCTCAGTGGTGAAATCAACATGGCTGTAGAGGTTGTCCACCAGGGAGCAGCCGGTGGCGTTCACTCGAATCATTTCCTGCCTCCGTTATAGTAGTCGCTCACCAGCAGGCGCCAGGGCTCCTCGTCTTCTTCGATGGCCGGGAAGCGCCCCACAACATCGTAAAATCGGTTATCGGCTGCGTCGTCGTTGGTTTTGCTCACTTCTCCCACAAGGACACGGCCTTTGCCCGCTTCGCCGTAGAATCGGTGATAGAGGCCCGTAGTGAGGGTGATGCTCTCCCCAGGTGTGATGCGCAGGGGCTCCCCGGAGGCAACGGTTCGAGGTATGCCGTCGGTCATCACCGTCACCGGCGTATCGAGTATTTCTTCTTCTGTATCGGAATTCCAGAGTTCGATTATCAGGTTCCCGCCGCCGCGGTTGACGATGTCTTCAGTTTTGTCCCAGTGGAAGTGCTGTGGAGTCTCCTGATTCTCGTCGACAATCATGATTTTCTCGGCGTAGTTTTTTTCGGGCTCCCTGGAATTGCCGTTTCGGATGGTGAAGAGCATCAGGCCCCGGTTCCTGTAATCCTCCGAGCCGAAGTCGGTGAGATCCCAGCCCAGTCCGCCCTCGAAGATGGCCCGACAGTCGGCATTGCTGTTCTTCCAGTCGGCGAGGCTCCAGTCCGCCCAGGGCGGGAGGGCGAAGCGGTGCTCCTCGAAAAAGGCACGGGCTGCTTTCAGATGTTTGTTAATGGTGCTGCGTTTCATCGATTATCTCCATGTCTATGATTTCAATTTGTTTTTCTTTCGGGATGACCTCTCCCGCGATCAGGGCGAATAGTTTTTCCGTCGCCCGGCGGCCGAGTTCTTCATGAGGCTGTCGGACGGAAATCATTCCCGTGGGGAAGTAGGGGGAGTCTTCGCCGAAGCGGGCGATGAGCGGCCGCTTGCGCCTGGTGCCGCTTCTTCGGGAACCTCTGCCTGCCGGAGAGAGCTTCCTCAGCAGGGACCTGAGTTTCAGGGCCAGGCCGTCGGTGGATACCAGAAATCCGTCGGGAAGCCGTTGGGCCGCGGTCAGTTCCGTCAGCCATTCCCTGATATCCGGACTGTCGGGATTCCGCTCGGTCAGGAGTTTCTCGTCCGATGAGCCTGTTAATCCAGCGGCTTTTATCGCATCGTTGAATCCCCGGCGGCGTTCGACCAGGGTGGTGATGGCCAGGTCGAATCCCAGATAGGCCGGTCGGCGGCAGCCCGCGGCAATGAGCCTTTCGGCGGCCAGCCTTGCCGCTTCCCTGTCGGCACCGATTACCGCATGGGTGGTGATCCCGGGCAGATAGCGGTCGATGCAAACCGACGGAATCACCGACTCCATCGCCCGACGGACGGCGTCGTTTTTATAGGCTTCCCCGCGGAACGGGGCGTAGGGCACCAGGAGCAGTCCGTCGATACTCCGGTCCATGAGTGTGTCCAGGTTCCGGGCCTCGGCGCTTGAATCCAGTGAACTGGTGGCGATCATCACACTGACTCCCCGTTCCAGTGCGACGGCCTCGATGCCCGCCAGGATGCGGTTCATGTAGGCTTCCGACACATCGGGAAAAACCACACCGATAGTATCGGTCTTGCCCCGGCGCATGGAGCGGGCCAGGTGGTTCGGCCTGTACCCCAGGCGATTTGCCGTTTCCTCGATGCGCCTCCTGGTTTCTGCTGCGATACGGTAGGTTTCCCCCTTGCCGTCCAGGGCAAGAGATATGGTTGCCGGGGATAGGGAGAGTACGGCGGCAAGTTCCTTGAGGGTGATATTCCGTTTTCCCATGTGCATCTCTTTACTTACAGCCGGCTAAATGCATTTAGCAAGTCTAGGACATTCTCTTTCAGCTGTAAAGTGTTCATATTGGATGTATGAAGAAAATCAAATGGGGAATCATCGGTGCCGGTATCATCGCCGAAAGAATGGCCGCTGCGCTGAAGATCGATCCGGAGAGCGAGCTGGTTGCCGTGGCCTCGAAATCCCCTGAACGGGCAGCGGTATTCACCGATAAATACAGAGCCGTCAAAGCCTGTTCGGTCAAAGCCTGTTCGTATGATGAAATCGTAAGTGACGAGAATATCGATGTCATCTATGTGGCGACGATCCACAGTTACCACTTCGAATGCGCACGACTTGCCCTGGAGGGTGGAAAGCACATTCTTGTGGAAAAGCCCTTTACGGTGAATGCAGCGGAAGCGGAGTCCCTGGCCGCTCTGGCGGCGGAACGGGATCTCTTCCTGATGGAGGCCATGTGGGTTCGATTCCTGCCGGTTCAGCAACTGTTGAAGAAGATTCTCCGGGAAGGCCGGATCGGTGACATTCGGCAGATTACCGTTTCCTTCGGAAAATTCGTCTCCCCGAAATTTGAAAAACGCCTGAAGGATCCGGAACTGGCCGGAGGCGCCACTCTGGATCTGGGAATCTATCCGATCAGTTTCTTGAGTTTCCTGCTGGGAGAGCTGCCCTCGGAAATCAACTCCATGTGCCGCTTCAGTGAAAGCGGTGTCGACGAAATCGCCGATTATACCTTTCGCTATCCCTCCGGATGTATCGGACAGATCTGCACGAGCTACAATCTCCTGATGAACAATACCGTCCTTATCTACGGGACAAAGGGCTGCGTGGAATATCCGGGATTTCCGACCGGCAATAAATTCACCCTCCGCATCCATAACGGGACCAACGATATGATCTCCGATGAAGTATTTTCGGAAAAACATCAGGAGAACGGCTTCGTCTACCAGGTTGAGGAGGTGGTTCGCTGTCTCAGGGACGGAAAGACCGGGAGTCCCGTAATGCCCCTGGAGGATTCCGTGGGGTTGATGAAGGTGATGGACCGGGTGAGAAAGGACTGGGGACTGAAATACTCCTGGGAATAATTCTGGCGATGACAAAGGCTCCGGGATTTGCAGGTACTCGATACGTAAACAGGATTATACCGAAACGCGCCAGAGGTCATCCAAAGGGTTCCAATGAGTTATTTTCCACAGATTAAAGGGCGCTTGTGCTGTGATATACATTTTGTAACTATTAAAACACCATCACGAGGAGAAAACCAACCATGAGGCGATGCCCGATTGCAACCGATATACGCCGAAAAGAGTTCTTTAACGAACGAGCTGAACAGTGGCTCGACATGTGGTACAAGAATTCCGGGATGGGCGCCTGTACGCGTTATGAGCGGGAATTCGAACGCCTTTTTTCCCTGATGAACCTTCAATCAGGAGACTCAGTACTTGATCTCGGGTGCGGCAGCGGTGTGCTTGTGCCATACATTCTCGATCATATCGGATCGGGCGGAATGCTGCAGGAGGTCGACTACGCCGAGAAGATGATAGAAGTCAATCGGCGTTTGCACGAGGATGGCAGAATCACGTTTGTTGTAGCCGGCGCCGATGAACTCACCGTGCATGACAAGAGCTTTGATGTGGTGATCTGCTTTTCCAGCTTTCCTCATTTTCAACGCAAACCCGAGACGCTGGCCATGACGGCGAAGACGTTGAAACCCGGTGGAAAGCTGATTATCGCTCATTTCGATTCGTCGCAGGACATCAACAGTCTCCATCGCAAGCACGAGAGTGTTATGCATGATTTCCTGCCTTCCGAAGTCGATATGCGGAAACTCATCACCCGTGCAGGCCTGCATGTTGAGCTGTTCATTGACGAATCGGGATTTTACTTTATTGATGCACGCAACTGAGCAATGTGACGGAATGGGGGTACTTGCCGGCGAAAATCCTTTGACAACCGGTCTCGGATATGTATGAATTCAGTGATTATTGCAGCTTGCCTCACAACCGGATGTGAAGAGTTCTGAATCGCTGCGGCCTGGAGGAAAGAGAAATGAGATTAAAGAATCACAAGAGAATCGTCAGTATAATGATTTTTTCGGTCTTGTTCCTGGCGGAAGATCCGATCTCTGTTTTCGCCGACGATTCGGACCTATGTGATGCGGTGGAAAAAAATGATGTGATGCTGGTCCGGGAGTATATCAGGCAGGGTTTCGACGTCAACGCGGAAAATAGTACCGGCAAAACACCGCTCTATTATGCGGTAAACAACGGGTACGGTGAAATCGCCGAAATCCTGATCCATTCCGGGGCCGATGTGAATACGAGAGTCACTTACTCATCCTCTGATAATCCCTATGCGTCGTTTGATTACAGCATGGTCGGCTATGCCATGTACAAAAAGCGGATGGAGATGGTGGGTCTCCTGCTGCACAATGGGGCCGATCCTGAGGATATATACTACCATTACCGGAACGAGTTCTATAGCTTCCTCTCTGAGGGAGACCTTTCCGGTGCCCGGGACCTCGTCGAGAAAGCCCATTTCGATTTTGAACCCGACCTGATCCTCCACCTGCACTATCAGAACAGCTCGCCTGAGCTTCGCCGCCTTATAGAAAACGCCTTCCCCGATGTCTCGTTCGGTGGTCCGGACCTCCTGGATGCGCTGCTGTGCTGCGAAAACAAAGATATCTTTTCCATCTCCCACATTCCCAAACCGCGGTTTCCCCTTGCGAGCTCCTTTCTTCAGGACAATAAGTCTCCGCTGCGCTACAGCCGGGAAATGGCCTTTGACGGCGACCTTGCGACTGCGTGGGTGGAAGGAAGAGACGGCCCCGGAATCGGCGAGAAGATCGCCTTTGAAGTTGCTCCCAATTCCAGGCAGATCGAAATCTATCCGGGATACGGGGTGAGAGAGTACCACTCCTCGAACAACCGGCTGAAGCAGGCGGTCTTCACCCTGTACATCTTTTATTACCTGGTTCCTCAGAACGGTATGGCCTATACCGTGAAAGAAATCCAGAGCTGGGAGTTCAACTTTCGCGACTCGCAGTACTTTCAAGTCTTCTACATTTCCGTCCCGGAGTCTAAATGCTTGAGAAGCCTCTACTTCGGTGTGCTGGAAATCCGTGATATTCACCCCGGCTCGCGCTGGGATGATACCTGTGTGGCCGAGATTGAAGTTCGATAAAATGGAACTTGGAAAGGCACCATAACCGGCAGAATTCGTCCAGTTGAGGTCGGGCTTCTCTATGCTCTGAGGACATTGATAGGCCTCGAACCCCTGGTCTGGCTCACACCGCCATACACCATGCTGTCCGTATCCCTCGTATCCGGCTGGAATTCACCGGTCGAAAGGCATTACCGCAGGGGCCATTAAAACCTGAATGAAACGGACTGCCCCGGAGGGGTTTCTTGAGTTGACGGAGTGTTGGGCCGGCTCCATACTGACCCACATGATTGCCGATCAGGAAGAGTTACTGACCGACCTGAAGGAACTGGGGTTTACCGAGTACGAAGCGAAAGTATATCTGGCCCTGCTTAAAATTCACCCTTCCAGCGCTTACACCGTGTCCCGGGATTCGGGTGTTCCCCACTCCAGGGTCTACGACATCACACGTCGCCTCATCATGAAAGGCTACGCGATCAGTGAGGGAACCAACCCTGAGCTCTTTACGCCCCTTTCACCGGACGATCTCTTAGATAAGCTGCGGCGGGATACGGTACGTCTCACCGAACGGGCCGGTGAAAAACTCAGGAAAATGGATTTTCGGGCCGACTTCGATCCCGTGTGGAACCTGCGGAGCAGGGACGAGGTTTTGGACCGTTGCTCCATTCTGATCGCCGGAGCCAAGCGGCACATCTTCATCGGATTGTGGGAAGAGGAATTCAAGGTGCTGGAAGGCAAGTTGCGTCAGGCACAAAACAGGGGCGTCCGGGTGTTTATCCTCCTCTACGGCGAGAGTCGGATCGACTTCGGTACCGTCTATCACCATGCCACCGAAAATCTGCCCTCCATGCTCGAATTGGGATGTACCGTGGACGCTGCCTTCGACACCGATGCCGCAATCTCGGGTACGCTGGGGGGAGCCGGCCCCTGCCAGGTGATCTGGACTAAAAACCGCGGGCTGGTGAATTCCATCGAGGGGTATATCATTCACGATTTCTACCTGGCGGAAATTCGGCTGGCCTTCGGTGATCGTATGGACGAGCTCTTCGGTACCAATCTGGCGAACCTGCGTGAGAGATTCTACTCGGTCTGAGGGTCAGACAATCGGCTTTCACCCCCTTCGGGGTAATGAATTGAAACTCCGCACCGGCCGCCCATCCCGGGTCCCATGGATTCTGCCGGGAATCTCTTTCATGAACTTCGGCTCGAGCCTTCCGATTCCCGTGTTGACTTCTTCGGATTCAGTATTACAATGCAAGTCACTACTGCGATAGTAATTAATTATCGGAGGATTGGATATGGATAAGGTTCGCGTCCTCATCTGGGGATTCGGGGCCATGGGCAGTGGTATGGCGGACATGCTTCTGGACAAGGAAGGAGTGGAAATTGCAGGGGTATGCGATATGCGCCCCGACCGGGTGGGTCGGAGCATCTTCGATGTTCTTGGTCGTTCACCGGAGGGCCATCCGGAAGTGACGGTGACCTCGAAAATTGAAGATCTGCTGAACCCCGGTTTTGCCGATATCGCTCTGCTGGCTACGGATTCATTTACCAGAAAAGCCTTTCCCAAGATCATCAGGCTCGTGGAGCAGGGTCTGAATGTCATATCCACCGCCGAAGAGATGGCTTATCCCCGGGCCCTGGAACCCGAGCTTGCCGATGAGATAGATGCCGCCGCCAGGGAGTACGGCGTCAGCGTCCTGGGCACCGGCATCAACCCGGGGCTCATCATGGACCTGCTGGTGACACTTCTCACCGGTGCCTGCCGGGATGTGGATTCCATCAAGGCGGAAAGGGTGAACAGCCTCTCCCCCTTCGGCCCGGCGGTGATGGTAGAACAGGGAGTGGGTCTGAGCCCCATAGCCTTCGAAGAAGGCATCCGGGACGGCAGCCTTGCCGGTCATGTCGGTTTTCCCGAATCGGTCCGGATGATTGCCGATGGTATCGGATGGAAGCTTAGCGGGCCTGTGGAGCAGACTCAGGCAGCCATCATTTCCTCAGTGCCCCGGAAGACACAATATATTGAAATCGCCGCCGGTGAAGTGGCGGGATGCGATCAGCGGGGCACCGGATATGTGGACGGCAAGCCTCGAATCCGCATGATTCATCCCCAGCAGATCGAACCTGAACTGGAAGGCAACGAAACCGGTGATTATATCGTCATTAAGGGTGTCCCCGACGTGTCCATGACCATCAAGCCGGAAATTCCCGGCGGCATCGGCACAATCGCCATGTGTGTGAACATGATTCCCCAGGTTATCAATGCCACAGCGGGACTTAAAACCATGCTGGACCTGCCGGTTCCCCGAGCCATCATGGGGGACATGCGGGACCGGATTGAGAGGTAAGCCTATGGAAGCCATTCGCGGAGACTGGGTCCGTATCCACGATATCATCATGTCCCCGGAAGAACGATCCGAACGCCTCCCCGAAGACACCCGCCGGGTGCCCCTGGAGATGTGGGTGAAGGGCACCCTGACCGAGGAAAGCGCCCGGGTGGGTGACAAAGTAACCGTCGAAACCACCACCGGACGCCGGGTTCGGGGAATATTGATCGATACCGCCCCCGCCTGGGATCATAACTTTGGAACTCTGGTCCCGGAATTGGAAGTTCTGGGGCGTCGCCTCAAGGCATCCCTCCGGGAACTGGATCGGGGGGCTGCCGAATGAGCCGCTACGACGACGTGATGGCCCGGAAGGGCGAGATTATGAAGAAGGCCCTCGGTATCGATTACACACGCTTCGAGACGGGGGGCATCGCATTCGACTACGAAGGGATGATGAATGAGGCCGGCTATACCCTGGAGGAGATCCGAGCCATCCAGACCGAAACCGGTGTGGGAAACACCCCCCTGCTGGAACTGCGTAACCTCACCCGCTTCGCCCGCTTGACGGCGTCGGAAGGAAAAGGGGCCCGCATTTTCCTGAAGGACGAGGCGGCCAATCCATCGGGGAGCTTCAAGGCGCGCCGGGCTTCGGTGTCGGTATATCACGCGAAGAAGCTCGGATTCCGGTCGGTTATCGCCGCCACCAGCGGCAACTATGGTGCCGCCGTGGCCAGTCAGGCCGCCATGCGGGGGCTGGACTGCATCATCGTCCAGGAATGCTACGACTCAACCGGCAAGGGCCAGCCTGAGATTATCGAGAAGGCCCGTAAATGTGAGGCCTACGGTGCTGAAGTGGTTCAACTCTCGGTAGGACCCGAGCTGTTTTACGTATTCCTGCAGCTCCTTGAGGAAACCGGCGCTTTCAACGCATCCCTCTATACCCCATTCGGTATCGCCGGGGTGGAATCTCTGGGCTGGGAACTGGCCGAACAGGTCCGTGACCGCATCGGCCGGAATCCCGACGCCGTAGTCATCACCAACGCCGGAGGAGGCAATCTCACCGGTACCGCCAGGGGATTGATCAAGGCCGGCTCGGGGGAGACAAATATTATCGGTGTCAGTGTAAATCTCGCCGGACTGCACATGGCCTCGGATGGACAGTTCAATCGTAAGAGCTTCACCACCGGGCATACCGGTTTCGGTGTACCATTCTCCACCTGGCCGGATCGGTCCGATGTCCCCCGGTCGGCAGGAAGGCCACTACGCTACATGGACCGCTACGTTACGGTGAATCAGGGCGAAGTATTCTGGGCTACTGAAGCCCTGGCCCGCCTGGAGGGCCTGGAGCGAGGCCCGGCGGGGAACATATCGTTAGCTGCCGCCATTGGCCTGGCCCGGGAAATGGACGAGGATCAGATATTAGTGGTTCAGGAGACTGAATACACCGGGGCGGGGAAGCATATCCAATCCCAGTTGAGCTTCGCCCGGGATAACGGCATCGAAATTCGTTTCGGAGATCCTGCCGACGAAGTGCCCGGGGAGAGCATTGTTCTGCCCGAGAATCCGGGAATGATCCGTCCCAGGACTCTGGACCTGGACGGACTGCGTTCTTCCCTGATCCGTAAAGCCACCGAGGGCCGGGGTCCCGCCACAATCCGGGATGAGGACATCCGATTCCTGATCGAGGAAACCCGGAGTGATGAAGCCTTCGTCCGTAAAGCGCTGCGATTGAAAAGGAACTGAAGGAGACAATATGGAACGACAGGACGATTTCGAGGTGCGTCGTGCCCATTTGCATAAGCTTAGCGAAGAGCAGCTGGAAGAACGTTTCTGGGATCTGGCCGGCCGAATCATGGATCCCATGGTGGATCTGGCGAAGTCACACACCTCTCCCTCCATCGAGCGTTCGGTATTGCTCCGCATGGGATTCTCAAGCATGGAGGGGAATACCATCGTGGAAGGCTGTCGGAACCGCGGTCTGCTGGGAAAAGGTGCGGGACACGTGGTCCTGAAGGTGGCCCGGGATCAGAATCTGGAAATTCGTGAGGCAGGCCTGGCTCTCTTGCGGGGTTGTCTTTGGGACCGGGCGGAAGCTCTGTTTGGAACGATATGAAGCTGAAACCCGAAGACAAAATTGATATCGAGGAAATCCTCAAAGACCTGGAAAGCTACCGCCCACGCCGCCGCGGCTGGATCTGGCGGAGCCCCGCGGAGGACCACCACAAACTCGGCCCCTTCACCTACCGGGAAACCAGCGAAGACCTGAAGCAAAGCGTTCCGCTTCCAGGGGGCCATTTCTTCAAGGACATCGACCCCCAGCCCCGGGCTTCGATCACTACCGAGATTGCCTCAGGCCGATTTGAGGACGACATTCGCCGAATGCGCATGGCCGCCTGGCACGGCGCCGATCACCTGATGGTGATACGCACCGCCGGTCAAAGCCATATTGACGGTCTGATCGAAGGTACGCCCCAGGGCATCGGCGGTGTTCCCATTAGCCGGAAGCAAATCCGGGCCCAGCGGAAAGCCCTCGATATGATTGAGGATGAGGTGGGCCGGCCCATAAACTACCACTCATACGTCAGTGGTGTGGCGGGTCCGGAAATTGCGGTTCTTTTCGCCGAGGAAGGTATCAACGGTGCCCACCAGGATCCCCAGTACAATATCCTGTACCGGAACGTGAATATGGTGAGGAGCTTTGTGGACGCCGCAGTGGCCAAAAAGGTGATGGCGTGGGCGGGGATTGCCCAGATCGACGGTGCCCATAATGCCAACGCCACCGCCCGGGAAGCCTGGAAAGTGATGCCCGAGCTGATGGTACAACATGCCCTGAACTCCATTTTCAGTGTGAAATGCGGCATGCCGAAGGAGAGCATCTGTCTCTCTACGGTGCCCCCCACGGCTCCTCCTGCTCCCTGCATGCGCATGGATCTTCCTTATGCGGTAGCCCTGCGGGAACTCTTCCGGGAGTATCGGATGCGGGCTCAGCAGAATACCAAGTACATGAGTTCCAGCACTCGGGAGGCCACGGTAACCCACACCCTGAACCTGCTCATCAGCCAGCTTACGTCGGTGGACATTCAGTCTACAATAACCCCGGACGAGGGCCGGAACGTTCCCTGGCATATTTATAACATGGAAGGCACCGATACCGCCAAGCAGGCATTTAACGGCATGGATGGAATGAATTCCATGGTGACCCTTTGCCGGGACGACGGTGAACTGGCGACGAGGGTCCGTGAGCTCAAGGAAAGAGCCGTCCTGTTCATGGAGGAGATTATCGAAGCCGGTGGCTACTTCAAGGCTGTCGAGGACGGATTCTTCGTGGACTCCGGGGAGTACCCGGAACGCCATGGCGACGGCATCGCCCGTCAAATTCACGGAGGTGCCGGTGAAGGTACTGTCGTTGAACGGGATGAGGATTACATGGCGCCGGTCACCGCCCATTTCGGATTCAATAACCTGGCTGCCTGGGGCCTTGAGGCTGAGAAAAATCCCTCATCATTGATCGGGGGATGCACCTTCGAGCTTCCGGACAAGATCATCTACATCGACGAACTGGACGAAGAGGACAACGTCGATCGGCGCATGGAGGCTACCTACACTCTCCGCGGCGGATCGCTGATCCGGCCCGAGATGGAATGGCAGGGGGACGGAGTGGTCCAGGTGACCACATTTCTGCCGACCGATGCCCGCACCGCCCGTTTCGCTGCCCTGGAGATGGCGAAGAAAATGGGTCTTGAGGAAGCCGAGGTGATCCATGTTGAAGTGATGCACCCCTCCGAAGGGACCCGGGTGGAGTTCAAGGGAAAGTTTCCATGGACCATCGATCTGGACGAGCTGGTGATTCCACCGGAACCGGAAGTGATGACTGAAGACCAGATTCGGGAAGACGTCAAGGACCGCCCCATGAAGATTGTGGCCGGTACGGTAGGCAAGGACGAGCACTCAGTGGGCCTCAGGGAAATCATCGATATTAAACATGGCGGCATCGAAGGTTACGGCATCGAATGCCACTATCTGGGCACCTCGGTTTCTCTGGAGAAGCTGGTGGATGCCGCCATCGAACTGGACGTTGACGCCGTTCTGGCCAGTACCATCATCAGTCACGACGATGTGCATTACCGGAGCATGCGTCACCTCAACGAGCTCTGCATCGAGAAAGGGGTGCGGGATAAGCTCATACTTGTATTCGGCGGCACTCAGGTGACTCCTGATCTCGCGGTGGAGCAGGGCGTGGACGCCGGCTTCGGCCGGGGAACCAATGGTCTGCAAGTGGCCACATTCCTGGTTAAAAAACGCCGGGAGTTGAGTGTGAAGAAATGAGTATCCAGGTTCAGGCCCTGGTGGCCGAAATCGGCAGCACCGTCACTTCTGTGAGCGCTTTTAGAGGTCTGGATGGCCCCGATCCGAAATTCCTGGGTCAGGGACACGCTCCCACTTCGGTTCTCGAAGGGGATGTCCGGATAGGTCTGGAGGCGGCGGTGACCGATCTCGAGGGATGTTTGGGAGGCAGGATATCCCGGGACACATTCCTGGCCTCATCCAGTGCCGCCGGAGGTCTGCGGATGACCGTTCACGGCCTGGTGAAGGATATGACTGTTCGGGCCGCCCGGGAAGCTGCCTTGGGGGCCGGGGCCAACCTGCATATGATTACTGCCGGGAAGATACGAAAGGCCGATCTGGACGAACTCCGGCATATCGCCCCGAACATTCTGCTCCTGGCGGGAGGAGTGGACTACGGCGAACGGGAAACAGTCCTGCATAACGCGGAACTTCTGGCTGGGGCCGGCCTGCCCTGCCCTGTCGTTTTCGCAGGGAACGTTCAGGCCCGGGAGGAAATCAGGCGTCTTTTCGAAATCGGCGGGACGCCCCTGGTCGTCGTTGAAAACGTTTATCCCGGCATCGATCGGCTGGAGGTAGAACCCGCCCGGCGTATCATCCAGGAAGTCTTCGAGGAGCACATCACAAAGGCTCCCGGCATGAAACACATACGGGATATGGTGAACGGCCGGGTTGTACCCACTCCGGGGGCCGTCATGGATGCTGCCCGTCTCCTCCATGAGGATTCGGGGAATCTGGCCGTTATTGACGTGGGCGGGGCCACAACCGACGTCCACGCAGTTTGCGAGGACTCGGATGAGTTCGGCCCACTGCTCCTGGCTCCCGAGCCTCTGGCCCGTCGTACCGTCGAAGGCGACCTGGGCACTTTTATCAGCCGCCGTTCGGTAACTGAAGCCGCGGGACCCGGCGTCTCCCGCCGGATTGCCTCAGAGTTGGGGATACCCGAAGCGGAACTGAAACGGGCCGTCGAAGTTCTCCCCCCCCTCCCCCGAACCGACGCTGAGCGGAATCTGGCGGGAGCTCTGGCCGAGCAGGCCGCCCGTCTGGCTCTGGAACGCCATGCCGGTCGAATTCGCAACCTCTACGGTCCCCAGGGGAAAACCCGTGTTGCCGAGGGCAAGGACTTGACGGGCATCCGCATGCTCGTCTCTACCGGCGGAGCTTTGCTCCGCCTTCCGGACCGGGAAGAGCGGATCCGTCGAGTTCTGGCCCTTCAGCGCCCGGATATTATGGCACCACCCCGGGATGTACCGGTAGTCTTCGATGACGACTATATCATGGCTGTCGCCGGGGTGCTCTCTCGTCGGTGGCCTGAGGGCGCCCTGGCTCTGTTGAAGAAATCCCTGGAGGCAAGTCTATGAGCGGACCTGTCATGCACGTCGACCTGGATGCCATTGAAGAAAATGCCCGGAATATCGTCGGATTCTGTATGGAGAGGGGTATATCGGTCACTGGTGTAACCAAGGTGACCTGCGGTATGCCCGCTGTGGCTCGGGCCCTTCTCCGGGGCGGCGTCACATCCATCGGAGAATCCCGCCTGGAAAACGTCCATCGAATGCGAGCCGACGGTATCACGGCCCCCTTTTGGCTTCTGCGGATTCCACCCCTGTCGGAAGTGGAAGAGATTGTCACTTCGGTTAATATCAGCCTGAATTCGGAAATCGGTGTTATCCGGGCCCTCTCGGCGACAGCGGAAGGCCGGGATCTTGTCCATGATATCGTGCTGATGGTGGACCTGGGTGACCTCCGCGAGGGACTGTGGCCCGACGATATTCTCCCGACGGTCCGGGAAATCTTCGAACTCCCCGGTGTTCGTCTGAGGGGTTTAGGGACTAACCTCACCTGTTACGGCGGGGTACTTCCCACGGTGAAGAACATGCGGGAACTGACGGATCACAAGAAACGGGTCGAGGATACTTTCGGCCGGGGCCTGGACATCCTCAGCGGTGGTAACTCCAGTTCCCTGGACCTCCTGCGTCGGGGGAAAATGCCTCCGGAGGTGAACAACCTGCGCCTGGGTGAATCCCTGATGCTCGGTCGGGAGACCGCTTTTCAGACCCTCTGGCCCGGTGCCCGCACCGACGCCTTTGTCTTGAAGGCTGAGCTCATCGAAGTGAAGGACAAACCATCGGTCCCTGTGGGAGAGACGGGTCTTGACGCCTTCGGCGATAAACCGGTATTTGAAGACAAGGGTCCCATTCTTCGGGGTATCCTCAACATCGGTCGGGAAGATGTGAAAGTGGAGGGCTTGACCGTTCTGGACGAAGAACTGTCCATCCTGGGTGCGTCCAGCGATCATCTGCTCCTTGATCTCAGCCTCAGGCGGAACACAATGGTCGTGGGTGATGAAATTGGATTTCTCCCGGATTACGGGGCCTTGTTGACTGCCATGACCTCATCCTACGTCTGTAAAGAACCTCACCACTCCGGCAAACCAGTGGGAAAAGATCGTCCCGTGCTGGAACTGGTTGGGAGTGCCATGGATTCGATCATCCCGGGGACGGATCGATCCATCGGCGAGATACTGGAGGCCGACCTCTCGATCCTGGGATCGCTGTCGGGAGTCGTACGGGTAGGGACTGGCGGTCGGCCGGCATCGCATTCATCGGTCGGGAGAGATTTGTTTCTCCTCGGTGGCGGCGCCGGCGAGCTTCTGGAATATCTGGAAGGAGGCGAGGAAGACCGGGGAAGCCTGGGCCTGGTATGGCTCACGTCACGACCGGATGATCGCTTCATGATGGATTGCTTCGGTCGACCCGGGCTCCTGGCTCCCGGGAACACCGTCGTGGTAGGGCTTCGTGAAGCCGGAAAGATTGCCCATGAAATATTCGAGTCACGTCGTCTCGGGGTGTATACCATGGAGGACATCGATCTCCTGGGACTGCGCCAGGTGATGCGCCAGGCTCTTCACAGGGCCGCCGCCGGCACTCGGGGCGTTGTTCTCCGTTATGATGCATCGGTAACCGACGGGGGCAATGAGGGTCTCACCCGTCGAGAAACTTATCTGGCCATGGAAATTGCGTTCCGAAGCGGTCTGCTCCGGGGAGTGGATTTATCAGGTTCCCTTCCCCCTGGCGACGTCGCTGCCGCTGAATCTCTGCGGCGTTATGCCGCCGCTGTATTGGGGAGGAAGATATTGGGGTATACAGGCGCGTTATAAAAGAAGACGGCTTTGGAGATCAGCTCATCGGGGTCCGCATCAATTGACCTCTAGCGCGTATCGGAATGCTTCGTGCTATACTCCACCCTCCACAAACGAGGTCAATCAATATGCTTTTCAATATGGGATTTCGGGACATACTGATTATCCTGCCCCTGCTGATCATGAGTCTGTCGGTTCATGAGTACGCCCATGCCCGCATATCCACTGCATTCGGTGATCCGACGCCGCGAAACCAGGGTCGTCTCACCCTCAATCCTCTCTCTCACCTGGATCCGATCGGCACCCTGATGCTGGTTGTGGCCGGTTTCGGCTGGGCCCGCCCGGTGATGATCGACATGAGGTACTACAAGCGTCGGAACCTCGGGCTGGTGCTCACGTCCCTGGCAGGTCCCCTGGCCAACCTGGCCATTACGGTTTTCATCCTGTTGATCTTCAAAGTCCTCTTCATGTTCCCGTTGGCCAACTCAAGTTTTATCGTATCTCTCTTTGAGGTGCTTCAGCAGGCGGCATTTCTCAACGTCCTGCTCTTCGTTTTCAACATGCTCCCCATCCCGCCCCTGGACGGTTCCCGTCTGGTAACCGCGGCTCTCCATAAGCGTCAGGACCTGATGGTTCCCTACAATCGATACGGTGGATTCCTGCTGCTGTTTCTTATCCTCTCCGACCGCTTCCTGCCCATGGACCTGTTTCCTCTGGGGCGCTGGGCCGGAGCAGTGTACTCCATGCTGGCGAGACTCATTATTTAAAATGACCCACCGGTATGGTCAGTCGAGAAATGGATTCATCACTTTTTCAGCTGGCTGGTCTGGAAACATAAAGATGGTCGACATAGCTGATTTTATCGACAACAGATTTCTTCTTTGATGAAACACAAGAGGTAATTTCAAAAATCGAGAATTTTTGAAATTACCCAGACCTTTAGAATACATAATTTATTATAGAATAATAAATTATGTATTCGACCCCATGACGAGGTTCTTACAAAATGGTAATTTTGAAAGAACCTCA
>JAUVIY010000026.1 GCA_030592625.1 Spirochaeta sp.
AAAATCTGGGAACGGGTTTCGCATCCGGATGAAGGTCGAAGAAATATATTCGATGCAAGACTTGCATTCACTCTCCGTTATCATGGTGTAACTGATTTCGCTACCTGCAATACTAAACACTTCAATAATTATGAATTCGACCGTGTTTGGAATCATCTTGAATAAAAAATTTTCAAATAATATTTTGATTATAAAAGAGAAAGCATCATAACGCAGCATGAACAACATCGAAGGCAGAACCTCCACTGGATACAAGGAATAGTCAGACTCTTTGACGCTAATCCGCACTCAGCACCCTGGCCAAAGCTCGGATAAACAGTCCTACGTCGCTTACCACACTCACGGTCTGGGCACTTCCCCGATCCGAGAGCTTGGTTACCACTGCCGGATTGATATCCACGCACACGGTCTTCACCCAGCTGGGAGTCATGTTTCCGGTGCCGATGGAATGGAGCATAGTGGAGAGCATCAGAATCATACCTGAGCCCTCGACGATATCGGCATAGGCCTTCTGGGCCTTTATCATATCCATTTCCGTTTCGGGCAGAGGTCCGTCGTCCCGGATGGATCCCGCCAGGCAGTAGGGTATTCCTGTTCTGAGAACTTCGTACATCAAGCCTTCTTTAAGATCACCGGCCTTCATCATGGCGTCCATGGAACCGTGACTGTATACGGCATTGATGGCCATCATGTGGTTTTTATGCCCTTCAAAGGAGGGCCTTCCGGTGGCCAGGTCGACACCTAGGGAAGTACCGAAGAGCCTGTACTCCAGATCGTGGACGGCAATGGCGTTACCGCCCAGAAACCCTCCGATCCATCCTTCCCTCACCAGAGCCGCCAGGGCATCGGCACCGCCGGTATGAACCACCACCGGCCCGGCAACGACAACGATTTTTTCGCCCTTCGCACGAAGCTCCCGCATCTGTTCGGCGATTCTCTCCGCAGACTGGGTTGCATTCCTTTCCGAGGAAACATCGTTGTTCATGAAGGCGAAGGAATCGGCACCGCCGCCGACCTCAGGAGGATGAACACGCAACGAGGAAGATCCGATGAGTACGCGATCCCCCTTGCGGAGATCCCGGAGTTTCACACAGACAGGACCATCATCCCGTCGGACGATGACGGCATCCATACGCTGATTCCCCACTTGCTGCCAGCGCCCGTCGAAATACAGTTCCGTTCGATGGTTCGTCGTCGAATAGAAATCATCAGGCGCGGCTCTGTCCCGGGTGACTTCGATCCAGGATGCCTCAGTTTCACCGACGGCCCTCACTCCGAAACTTGTCAGCTTAGCGGCGGTGGATTCCAGCAGAACTTCATTATCGGCCTTGAGAAGTATGCGCATGGAGGATTCATTATCCGGGGTTTTTCCGACATCGAAACGGGTAATCTCATAGTCGGCCCCTTCCTCAATGATAAGATTGAGAATGACGGTGAGAAGACCTGAATCGATGAGATGTCCGGTGTAAATCAGGTTCTTGCTGGCCATGGGATGAATATGTCGTCAAAAGAAGAGATATACAAGAGACTTTGAGGCCCTGAAAATGCTGTAATGAAAGTTGAACATCTGAAAAATGGCTGTGCGGCAGAGACACGTTCGCTGCATGCTGTTGTCAAGGCCCGGCTCCGCTGTAGGTTAAGCCGAAGATCGTGTCCGTCATCCAGCGCTTAAAGCCCTCGTTATCCATAAACTGTTTGAAGAGTTCGGTGTCGTCTTTCATCACGGAAGTCATTACCCGGACCAGTGCTTTATCGTGCTCGATACGGGCGTTCTGTTTGTCGGAGTTCTGCTGGGCATTTTTGTAAACCCTTAAATTGGGATTGGTTGTTGGGATCAAATGCCATTTGTTCACCGAACCTGTTAAATCGTTCTATTTCCGGAAATCCTAAACCGGTAGCTTCTGGAGGTCAATTAAGAAATCTTTGTACAGTATTAAGCAGAGTAACATTTTACCGAGCAAGATACGGAAAGAACTACAGCTGTAGGATACATCACTATCAATATGGATAATTTGTAATAGATTCTACTGTTTCAACAGCCGATCAAGATCCCCAAGATCAACGGGGCGGCCGACTGCCTTTTTGTTTTCAATCAAGTCATTTCTACTCAGGAAATTCAACAGGATTCCATCTATCTTTTCAGATACACGATTCTGCCAGGCCTGATTCCAGGAAACTCCTGTAATCTCGGTCAAAAAATCGATTCGGAGCGGTGGATAACCAAGTTGAATAACCTTATCGGGAAGCATAAAGTCTTCCTGTTTCAATCCCAGAGAACCCATGCCGAAAGTATCGAGAGCTTTGAGAATTCCCTCTGCATTAATTTTTGAGGTTGCAACCAGGAGATCGAGGTCGCCAGTGAATCTTGGTACTCCGTGATATGCCAGCGCATACCCGCCGACAATTAAGTACTCAACGTTCTGATAGTTTAAGAACCTGAGCAACTCTTTGAAGTCTTCCGGGATTTTCATGTATCTGCCGCCTTAAGAATTCGACTGCTGAAAGGCGCTCATCCGCAGGTCGGGAGAGCCAATACTCCCTATCGTCTTTGTACGATGATTCTTGCAATGTTCTGATTCGGGCTGTCTTTACCATGCTTACTTATATTGTACATCACGGTGGCTGAAAGGTCGATTCAGGAAGAGTACCTGCCGGCAACGAGGTGATTCATCTGCTGCACCACGTTGAGTTGTTCGGTTATCCATCCACAGGGCCTGACAACCTCCGCAATGAGAATTGTCGTACACTATAAAGCCAAACTACATAACCGCAATTTCAGGTGATAAAAAATGGAATCGTTCGAAATCCATCTTTACATCCCTGCTCTCAAGGTATCCACATACAGCCCGATGAACTCGTCCAGTCTCTTCCGCCGGTACTGCATCACCCATCGGGGATGAGGCAGGGGTTCCACCCGGTCGAAGAATCCATGACGCTCGTTGAAGGACTGCAGCTGCTTGAAGTTGGCGCCCTGTCCCATGCTGAAAGCCACTTGCCGGTCGGCACCGGCTTCGAGCTGAAGAGCCATGGCGTCGGCCATCCAGGAATCCAGTTGTTCGGGCATTCCTTTCACGTCGTAGTAGTTCAGATTTTTCCCGTCCCGGATATAGCCGACAGGGCTCAGGGCCGTGATATAGAATCGCCGGTAGAACGCTTCAGGCCCGCCGAAGGCGGAGATCATTTTATAAACAAAGTCGCTGGAAAGTTCTCTGCCGCCCTGGAGCTCATGAGGGATGCCGCAGTCACCGGCCAGCCGCTGCGGATCGGTGAAACAGATTCCCGTCACCCCGGCACCGAAACGACCGGGGTTGATACCGATGAGAAAGACGCGCTGCCCCGGATCGTCGAAGAATTTTATGAAAAATCCATCTATAACACGCTTCACTTCCGGCTTGTCGAAAGGCCAGAGAACTTCGACGCCGTCGGGAAGATTCCCGGGTGGTGCAAGTGAGGAAAAGAAGTTGAGTATTCCTTCGGAAAATGACGTATCCCGATGTTGTCCAGAGGTCATTACAGCAAATCCTCCAGACGCTTCCTATCCCGTATCACCAGGGATTTCGGGGTCCGCTCCAACAATCCATCGGATTCCATCGCGGTCAACTCACGTGAAACGGCTTCACGGGAACAATCTATGTACGCTGCGAGTCGTGATGTACCGACCCGAACGCCAGGATCGTCAATTTTACCGCAAAGCAGGGTGTAGGCGATTCTCTGCCTGACCGTTTTCAAGGATAAAACCTCGATGGTGTTGCTCAAGTGGGCCATCTTCTGTGAAATCCCGGCGAAATACGACACCAGGGTATCGTTATCCCTGAGGTATTCCAATACTCGGGGCAGCTTCACTTCGACGATCCGGGACGGCTCCGAGGCGGCCAGCCAGCCCGGGTATTGCTCCCCGGTGAATACAATTAATTCAGCGAATAGATCGCCGGCCCTGAAATCCCTGAGGAATATTTCTTTCCCCGTGGACAACACCCGGGACAGTCTGAACTCTCCGGTGAGAACCATGCCCAATGCCCGGCAGTTCTCTTCGGAGCGATGAAGGATTTCGCCTTTCTCAAGTTCTATCTGCCTGCCGTGATCGAACAGTTCGCCATACCTGAATCGCCCGGTTTCCATACATGATGCTATCATGGACGGGGGTTATTACGACGAGAAAGGTTAAATTATTATGAGTGTCCCCCACCTGGTATTCAGTTCCTCATACGCCGGACGTCTCCATCGTGTTCATCCTGAGAAGTGTGATGTCCGAATCTACGACTAATTCGGTACCAACCCGGACCGTTCCCCATGCCGGTTTACCGCCACCGATTTCCGGGCCCGACTGAGTGCTGCATAGATAAGCGACCGCTCTCCTTGTTCAAGCGTTTCTTTTCCTGCTTTGTCGGCACCAGGAACGATCTCGTCAGTCACAAGATCCTTCAGATCCCCGGCCAAAATCTCATCCAGGTAATGATCCGAATAGAACTCGTTCTGGTTGGTGATACCGCGGATGCTCATCTGGAATCGATTTGTCATGAGCGCATGTTTCCAAGGGCCTTGATAAGCGCCTGGGGCGGTCCGGCCTGGATGTCGCTATCCAGGGGGTATGCGGATTGGGAGGGAACAACATACCAGCAGGAATCGGGACGGACATCCTCCTTGAGGATACGGAAGCCGCGACCGACCTTGGGAGCCGGATTATACTTGAACTCGATAAAAACTGTCCGGAAACCCGTCACGGATCCAGAGGGAGTTTGTCGACCCCTTCGGGAGTTCGGTGAGCATGAACGGTGCCGGCTCATGATAGCTGATCCGCCCCGTCAGGCTTTCCGAACTGCTCTGTATCAGGTCTCGGGATGCCGAACTTAAAATCATGAATCGTCCGGGTTTCCGATAATCGTCGATAAGGCTCCTGAGGACGGGAAACAGCGTTGGCCGCAGTTGGACTTCATCCAGGCAAACGAGGGAATCCCGGTGCTCCTCCGAATACAAGTCGGGCTGATCGAGTTTACGCCGGTCTTCTTCCCGCTGGAAATCCAGATACACGGCATTCTCTTTACCCGCAATAATGTGTTTAGCTGAAGTTGACTTTCCGCACTGCCGCGGCCCAAGCAGGGCGACAGCCGGGAACCATGTGAGCGCCTATTCTATATCCGCCTGAATGGCGCGCTCGATATAGGCCATGAAGCCATAGTAACCATGCATTAATTGTCTTTTCTTGACCTCTTCCTGAATAATCATGACCGTCACCGACGAAGGCAGCCACGAGTCCGGATAGCTTCAGCTCCATTCCATTTTACAGACCGAGACGGGACATGCTTCAACACAGTTACCACAGAGCAGGCATTCGTGGCCGATATTCCTGCGCTTCCCGTTCTCCAGAGTAACAATGGAATCCGTGGGGCAGACTTTCTGGCACTTTCCACACTCGATACACTCTTCTTCATCGATTCTCAAGGCATAGCGGGCCTTCCTCGAGCTGACACTCAGAATTGTTCCCAAAGGACACAGATTGCGGTGCCAGAAGACTTCCTCGAACAGCAAGGTAAGCAGAACGGCAAAGATTGTTACGTACAGAAGCATATTCAACTTCAGTCCGAATCGCATATTGAGAACCATGGAAGCGATAAATAAAACCAGGATACCTATACGAACAACCCTGTTGCCCAGGAATTTCGGCGCCTTCATCCTCGTAATACCTAATTTACGGTATATCCAGTCGATTGCCCTGAATGCTGTGTTCATGGGACAAATCCAACTGCAGTAAAATCGCCCCAATGCAAGTGAAAGTACGACGGAAATACCGAATACCGCGAGCCATAGCTGAAGCTTATGGTTCATCAGCAGGAACACGAAAAGCGCAATCGCAACAAGCTCACTGACCAATCGGAGTATAGCTAACGTTTTTTGTTTTTTCATATATTCCTCCAAAGGATGATGTTACATCGTGGAGGGAGAAACAAACTGTGATATATATCACAAACCGGGAAAAATGATCTGGATTTTCGGCGGGAGATTTTTCTTTATTAAAAGACTCCACTGAAAAAGAGAAGATTGTTGCAAAGACAAGGCGGAAAAAGCACAGAAAGCGGAGTGTAGCAGCGCTACATGAGCATTTCGAGCATTTTTTTAACGCAGTATTTGCGGTAAGATTACTTTTTCAGTGGGGTCTTAAAACAGATCCAGCTGTTTGCCGCCGATTACCGCGTCGAAACTCTCCCCTGCCTGAGCCAACACGTCGTCGGCCAGAGACCGAAGCTGTTTCTCGATGTAGTGATTGTAGTCGATCTCCGAGGGCCTGAGCTCCAGGGGTACCGGTCCGCCGGGAGTCATCACATATTCGACTTCCCGAAGATCCCGGGAGCCGTCGGGGTCGAGCATTTTAACCGCCCTGACATGGGGCGGGGGCGACTTGTAATCCCGGGCCGGTCTGGAGAGCCTGCGTTTGTAGACGAGCTTGTCATCGAACTCCCCTTCCTTGAGCCGGGACACGGTCTCCCGGATCCAGGGTTTCAAATCCTCTCCGGCGAAGTAACGCCGGAACAGTTCATACTGAAATTCCCGAGCCAGAGCGGTAGAGTCCGAACGAACGAATTCCATGCCCTTGATTTCCACCTTTCCATCGGGAAGCAGACCGGCGTAGCGTTTCACGGCCGCTTCTCCGCCGCTGCGCATCCTGGGAAGGAAAAGCCTGACGTAGCGCTTTTCGTATTCCATTTCCAGCCGGGAGGGAACACCGAATCGGCTGCGTATGGTCTCCCGAAAATACTCATCCACCCGAACCGCAAGCTTCCGGCCGGCGTTGTCGGCATCCTGCCGTTCCTCTGTCTTGAGTTTTACGAATACAGAATCGGTATCGCCGTACAGTACCTTGTAGCCCCAGACTTTCAGACGTTCTGCGGTTGATTCCAGCACCCAGCGACCGATTCCCGTGATGGCCGTCGGCAACTCGGATTTGTAGAAGCGACAGCCGGTGGATCCCATCACTCCGTACATCGAGTTCATCAGGATTTTCACCGCCTGAGACAGGGCGGCGTCCCCGGATTCCTTCGCCGCGGTCCGTTTCTCCATCAGCTCGCTCAGGTAAGCCGGGAGTATGTGCTCAGAACGGGAGAAGGTAATATCCACCGGGGTCTTCAGAGGATGCTCCGGGGCCTTGATGAGCGAATAGGGATCGATGTGAAAGGTCCGGATTACCGTGGGGTAGAGGCTCTTGAAATCCAGGACCGCCACATCTTCGAACAGCCCGGCACCTTCGGAAAACACCATGCCGCCGGGGGCCGGGGCGCCGGCACTGATATCGCTCTGGTTCGGTGCGACCACTTTCTTCCGGTGCAGCCTGGGCAGGAAGAATCGGTCGAAAGCCGCTACCGAACGGTGGACCTGGTTTGGAGGGAGACCTGTGATGAGGCTGCGGGTCACCATCTGTTCCAGGACCCCCGTACGGTGGAAAATTTCAGTCACGAGAACGGCATCTTCCAGGTTGTACCGGGCCAGGGCGCCCTTGTCCTCACGGAAGCGCCTCTCTATCTCATTCACTTTATCGCTGCCGTGGGCAGCGATGTCCTTGCCCCGGCCCAGAAGTTCGT
Organism: Spirochaeta sp.; assembly: GCA_030592625.1. Taxonomy (GTDB): domain Bacteria; phylum Spirochaetota; class Spirochaetia; order DSM-2461; family DSM-2461; genus UBA2779. Next base: position 7,572 of record JAUVIY010000026.1, read on the forward strand.
GAGCCACGGTATCCAGCCGCCAGTCGGAGAAACGAAGAAAGGCGCCGCGGAGGGCCGGAGGGCCGTCGATAACCAGCCGCCCTTCCAGATCGGCGATGGGCAGGGAGCCGGGACGCTCGATGAGTCGAAGCGGAGAATGACCCCTGCCGATGCGCAGGGGAAGTCCGAACTCTCGACTCTTCCCGCCCAGGAACGAGAGGTCGAAACCGATCACATGCCAACCGATGAGAATATCGGGATCGGACTCAGTGATCGTTTTAATGAGAAAACGCAGAAGGTCGGTTTCGGATGGCAGAAAAAGTACCGTGGCCGGGAGGGTCTGAGAAGCTTGAACAAGTTCCTCCTCCCTCCCCCCGGCAGGTACCGCAGCATCCAGTACGGCGACATGTCGGAACTCACCTGCAGGGCCTGAAATATCCATTGCCAGGCCATACAGAGTGCCATCCCGGCCGGTTTCAATATCCAGCGACAAAGATGTCAGCTGCGGCCGCCAGTCCGATGGCGTCATTTTCGGGTTGTCACAAACCCTCAGCTTTCCATCCTGAAGGTACGATCCGCTGATTCGGGCTGAACCGGTGATGAAGCGCTCCATGAGAAAACGGTCTTCAGGTCGGACATCGGATTCCCAGGTTCTCACTCCGGCATCCGTCAGCCGGCGACGACCGTCCCTGTAGGCGAACAACGTAGTGAAATAGAGCCCGTCCGCAGGAGCGCCGTCGAAGGAGATGAGTTCCAGCTGACGACGTTCGGCCTGAACCCCCTCGGGAAGCACCGCCGTCCGAGGTATGAAAAACACCGGCCTGTGATTCGGAATGTGTATAAGCAGGGGACCTTCCGGCCCGAGCCCCCAGAACCGGAGTTCGCAGCCGCCTGATGAGTCGACGGAATCGGAGGTCAGCAGAAAAAAATCAGATGTGAAATCCATCATTGGCGGCCCGCCTGTTTGCAGTCCATAATAACAGTATGGAAGAAAACCGCCCGCCCTCCAAAAAAGATCCTGTAATTATCGGAATTATTCTGATCGGCATCGGACTGCTGTTCATCGTCGGACGCTTTCTCGATTTCGGCGGGATGGGAAAACTCTGGCCGCTTTTCATGTTCATACCGGTCATAGCCCTTATCACAACCCTGATAAAAGATCCGCGAAAGAATGCCGGCACCCTGATTCCGATTACGATCCTCATTTTCCTTGGTGTCTATTTCCTTTGGCTCAATTACAGCAGCTGGGACCGGGTGGTATATACCTGGCCGAATTTCATCCTGGCTCCGGGGCTCGGAATTTTGGCGTCATGGCTTATCACCAGGGACCGGGGGCAGCTGATCAGCGCCTCCGTCATTCTGATTGTGGGATTCCTGATGTATGGACGGATTCTCATGACCCGAATCGGTCTTCACATCGACCGCTTTCTGATGTTGGGGATACTGCTCATTCTCGGGGGCGTTATTATGCTGATTACCAGAAAAAAGAAAAAAGACTGACCTCCCGACAAATATCAGAACAGCTTTTTCTGTAACGCGTGGGAGCTCCGGTATTCCTCAATCTTCACCTCAAGCCCGCTGAGCATGGTTTCCATGGTGTCGGGCCGATTAATGTCGTATGACTCGGTGTACACTTTCACCTTCGGAGAATAGCTGTAGTGCTCGAACCACTGTAGATATTTGTTATTGAGTTTCTCAAGGTAGTCCCTGGGGATACCGGATTCCAGACCCCGATTCCTGATTGTAATGCGTTCCAGGGCGGCGTTCACGGAGCAGTCCAGGTAGATTAACAGCGCCGGCGGCTCGGCATGTTCCAGCATATTGTCCAGCAGCGTACAGTAGGACCGGAACTCTTCATCGGACATGTCTCCGTCGTCATGGAGAAGTTCCGCGAATATGCGGTCGCCGAATATGGAGCGGTCCAGAAGTCCGCCGCCTGCAGAGTGGATATCCTTTATCATCCGGAAGCGTTCGTTGAGAAAGTGGATCTGCATGGTAAAGGCCCAACGATCCTTGTCGGCGTAAAAGCGGTCGAGAAGGTTCAGAGTATCGGGGTTCCCAAGCTCCCGGTAGAGAGGAATGTCGAATCGGCGTTCGAGAATCTCCCCCATGGTGGTTTTCCCAGCTCCGATCTGTCCTTCGATGATAATCACCGGCCAGGCTCCTTCTTCCAAATTTTCCATCCTCGATTCGGCTGAAAGTCGGGGTTTACCATACACCGGAACTATTGGCAGGGGAAGTCCGGTTCAATCCATGGCGTGATCCGAATCCGATGATCTTAAACGCGCCGTTTATCCCGGGCCGTTTATGTTCATTATTCTGTAACCCACCCGTAATGGCGAAACACATGTTCTGTCGATACCTTTGTTCCAGGATTGGAGCAAGGAGAACTATCCATGAGGCTATTATTCGTATGCATTACCGTGATCACTTTCGCGGGCATAACGGAACTGCCTGCGGAACCGGGAACCCTGAGTTTATCCCAGGCCGTTGAAATCGCAAAGGCCAACAGCCTGAGCCTCTACGCAGCCGGCAACAACATGAAAGCGGCAAAAATCGAATCGAGAAATCGATTCAACGCTCTCTATCCGGAAGTAACTGCAATCGCCGGACTGACCCGATCGAATGAATCCAGCTCCGGAGTAATTCCAATCAACCCGGTCGGCGGTGGGGTGTACACCGACGTTATGGCTTATGAGATAGATCCGACAACCTTTAACGCCGGAATCACCGGGTCCCTCACGCTCAATCCCGCTATCAGCGACGGTTTCAAGTTTCTCAAGCTCTCTTACGAGTCCGCCGGTCTCGATGTTGAGGAAGCTGAAAAGGGACTGGAAAGGGATGTGAAGGTCAACTTCTACAATTTAATCTACATGGAAGGGCTCATTGAGCTGACCCGGGAGAGTATGGAGACCCTGGAAGGAGTTTACGAAGTGGTCCTCTCGGATTACAGGAACGGTCGTGTCTCTGAGATGGAGCTCCTGAACACACAAGTGGCCTACAAAAACATAGAACCGGTCCTGGCCAGGCTGGATTCGAGCTATCGCGAGATACGGGCCCGGTTTTTCCTGCTCCTCGGTGTGGAAGACGAAGGACCAAGTCTGGACGGAACAATCGACCTTCCTTTTGAAACGGTTACCATCCCGATCCATACGCCGAACTTGAACGAGCATTTCAAGGTCGCCGCGATGGATAACACCATCGCCCAAACCGAAATCCAAAGGGAAAGTACACGGCATCAGAGCTTCATTCCGTCCCTCACGCTGAGCGCCAGTTACATGCCGGTGGTAAATGACCCTTTCAACGACGCGACCTGGGAGGACGGATTCGGGTTACCATGGTCCGATTCGGGCTCGATCGACATCACCTTCTCGATACCCGTCGACAATTGGCTGCCGGGCTCAGCGGCCCGTACGTCTCTGAAGAAACAGAAAATCACCATTGATACACTCCGGGAGCAGAGGGAACAGACCCTTCGTGAAGTTACGGCGGAGGTGGAGGTGCTTTACGACAACCTTTCGGATTCCCTCCTGAACATCGAATCCCTGGAACTGAGCCTCGCAGTTGCCGTGCGGAACTATGAGCTGACTGAAGACGGGTACCACAAAGGCATCCGGGAGTTCATGGGGCTGAAAGAGGCCGAGGACGAACTTAACAGCGCGAAGCAGAGCATTCTGGCGGAAAAACTCGAATTTCTGACGAACCTGTTCGACTTGGAGTATGCGCTTAACAGCGAGGCCCGAAGAATCCTGACTGGAGAGAAATTATGAAGAAACGAAGTATCATCGTATTGATTATCATCGGCCTGGTGGTGATCCTCGTGGTCGTAGTGGGAGCCTCTTCCCTGAGGCCGGAGGGATTCGGACCGCCCCGGGAAAAAACCTCCTCGGCGATTCCGGCACTGGAAGACCATGTCAGGGCCATCCCCGTCATCACGACATCGGCCGTGAAAGGGACGCTCCAGGACTACATCCATTTAAGCGGTGACATCAACGCCGCATCGACAGTGGCAGTCTATCCCGATGTGTCGGGAACCATCGCAAGTATTTCCGTCAGGGAAGGTGATTATGTGAGTTCCGGCCAGGTCGTAGCCCATGTCGACCCGTCGCGGCCCGGGACTTTGTACAGCCTGAGCCCCGTCGACACCCCCGTATCCGGTACCGTGACCAAGGTGAAGACCGAGATCGGTTCATCGGTCAATGTTACCGTCCCACTGATCGAACTGGGTCGGCTCGACTTGCTGGAAATCAACGCCTACGTCTCCGAACGCTATGTCAATGCGGTCCTCCCGGGCCAACGGGCTCTCATCACCGCCGATGCCCTGGGCGATACGATCCTGGAGGCGAGGGTCTCCGAAATTTCTCCGATTGTGGATCCCATCAGCCGCAGCATGGAGATTGTCTTGTCCTTCGTGGGTGGGCACAAAGGAGTAAAAGCAGGGATGCTGGCGGACGTCACTCTCATCATCGACGAGCGACACGGGGTGATTAAGATTCCACAGAAAGCACTTCTGAATCGCGATGGTGCCGAGTACGTCTTCGTTCTCAATGAGTCGGCGGTGGAGAAGCGTCCGGTTACCACCGGCCTCAAGGTGGACGGCGCCGCCGAGGTGCTGGACGGACTTGAAGCAGGAGAGATTGTCGTACTGACCGGAACCTCGATGCTGGCCAATGGCAGCCTTACCGACGTGCAGTCCGAAACAGCGGGGTTACCGGCCCGAGGCAACTTGGAACGGTCCGATGCTTAAGACCCTCATCAACCGGCCATTGACGGTCTTGACTGTTTTCGTACTGGTTACTCTACTCGCTTTATTCATGCTCGCAGGCATGCCTGTGGATCTTTTCCCGAAGATGGACTTCCCCTATCTTTATATCCGTACCCATTATCCAGGTGCATCCGCCGAGGAAGTGGAAGAAACAGTGACCGACATACTGGAGGAGAAGCTCTATACCCTGGAGGGATTGAAAAGCATGTCATCGGATTCCGCCGAAGGCTTATCCGGAATCATGCTCGAATTCGAATACGAGACCGACATCGAAATCGCCAAGAACAATGTACGGGACGAGATCAACTGGATCAGCCATCTACTTGCTGACGATTCGGAAGACCCTATCGTTATAGAATTCGACCCGGACCAGAGGCCGATCATGACCATTACACTCCAGGGCAACCGAAACAGCGAGGATCTCCACGACATTGCCGAGGACCTGCTCAAACCAAGGCTTGAACAGGTCATGAATGTGTCCCGGATCGTAATCGCCGGCGGAAAGGAACGGATCGTATCCGTATCCGTATCCGCCAATCGTCTGGACGCCTTCGGCCTCAGCATTTCGTCGGTGGGCGGTGCATTGCTCGCCCAAAATCTGACGATGGGCGCCGGTTCCGTGCAAATCGGGGATTCGAAAATTCAGGTGCGCACTTCAGGGGATTTCACCGATCTCGACCAGATTCGGGACACGATGATTATGGCCGTCAATTCGGGGGGGAAGAAGCGTTCAGTCCATATCCGCGACATCGCTGAAGTCGACTTCGATACCGACGACGAGATCAGCCGGGTTCATTTCAACGGCATGCCAGCGGTTCAGCTAAAAATCTATAAGAGAGGCGACGCCAATACCATCACTGTAGCCGAAGATCTCCAGGAGGCCGTAAACCGCATCGCCGGCAATCTTCCCGACGGCATTGAAGCCCGGATTACGGTGGACGAATCAACAATCATCGCCAGTTCGCTGGAGTCCGTCCTGAATTCAGCATACATCGGAGTGATCTGCGCAGTATTGATCCTGATGCTGTTCCTGCGCCAGGTGAGGAGCACCCTGATTATCGCCGTAACCATTCCTGTCTCAATCCTGATTACTATCATGGGCATGAGAATGGCCGACATGACATTCAACATCGTGGCTCTGACCGGGCTGACTTTAGGCGTCGGAATGGTAGTCGACAATTCCATAGTCATCATTGAGAATATATTCTCCCACCGGCAACGCGGTGAACAACTCTCGGCGGCGGGTCTGTTCGGCACAAAAGAGATGGTCAACGCGATTACTGCCTCAACACTGACCACCATCAGTGTGTTCATTCCCATACTGTTTTTCGGCGCTGAGCTGGGCTTTATGGGTGAGGTATTCGGAGATTTGGCCTTCACAATCATTCTGGCCCTCATCTCTTCCCTTATGGTCGCAGTGCTGCTTGTTCCGGTCCTGTCAACCCACTATCTGAAGATCCACACCAGGGACGAAAAACCGATCCGGGGTCGCTTCCTGAACGCTCTTGACGGTATGATGGAAGGCGGCACCCGCTTGTTGACCGCCGGATACCGCAAGATATTGACAGCAGCCCTGAAACACCAGGCCCTGACGATCCTCGCCTTCGCGGCAATCCTCGCCGCCTCCCTTTCCCAGGTCTCCAGGATGGGACTAATGCTGCAGGTCGAAACGCCCATCGAAGCCATCACACTGGAGGCGGAGCTGCCGCTGGGAAGTTCCCTGGACGCCACTGAGGAAACCATGGAGCGAATCCGAACGATGGCCATGAGGGATATACAAGGTTACACCGGAATCAGCATCGTCTCCGGAGAGAACGAAACCTCGTACAGGGGTCAGCTCTCAGTCATTATGCCGCCGCTCGAAGAGCGTGAGATGAGCGAGGACGACATCAAAGAAATCCTACGGGGGTATTTCGACATGTTCCCGGAGACCAGTTTCTCGTTCAGCGCACGCTTTATGCCCGGAGCCGAGGCGGATATCAACATCCAAGTCCAGGGCGACGACCTGAATCGCCTTTCATCTTATGCTGAGGAAGCCAAAGATTTAATTCTGGCGAACATCCCGGGGTTGACTGAAATCACTATGAACCTGAAGGACGGCCTGCCGCAATGGGACATTATCATCAACCGAAACAAAGCTTACGACCTGGGAATCGAGGTTGTAGGCGCAGCCTTCGAGATCAACCGGCGCATCAAGGGCTATGTCCCGACAACTTTCACTGATGCTGACGACAACACCTACGATGTCGTGGTAAGACTCAGGGAACGAGACCGGTTGAGACAGGCCGACCTGGAGAAGCTCTTCGTCGTCAACAACATAGGGCGGAGAATCCCCGTTTCGAGTTTTGCATCGATCGAAGTGAATACCGGACCGTCCACCATACCTCACCTGGACAAGGATCGGACCGTCACGATCGGTGGCGATCTCCTGCCGGGTTTCTCGGCAAACTCCGTGGAGAAACAGATCAGGGCATTGCTCGAAAAAGAGCTTCCTCCTGAGCCCGGAATCTCCCTCGGGTACACAGGCGAGATGGAAGACATTCGGGAAACCGGAATGATACTGCTGAAAATCCTGGCCGTTGCGATACTGCTTGTCTTTGGGGTGATGGTCGGCCAATTCGAGTCCCTGCGGGCCCCCTTCATCATCACCTTGGGAATGCCGATGCTCGCCGTCGGTGTGATCGGAATATTCCTGATTACCGGGGTCACATTCGATATGTTCTCGTTGATGGGGGTGGTGATGCTCGCCGGGATCGTCGTGAACAACGGAATCGTCCTCGTGGATTACATCGGCCTGCTGCGGAAGCGCGGCGCCGATCTCATTCCCGCCTGCCTTGAGGGTGGAGTCAGCCGCTTCCGGCCCATACTTATGACAACACTTACCACGATCACGACAATGGTGCCCCTGGCGTTCTTCACCGGGGAGGGCGGAATGCAGATGAAAGGTCTGGCCCTTACCGTTGTCGGTGGGCTATCGGTCAATACAGTGATTACTCTGATCCTGGTACCGGTGCTGTACTCCCTGTTCTATCGGCACGAGATAAAAACCGATCCCAAGGAGATTGAGGCATGAACCGAATCGAGATAATCATGGACCAAACCGTCGAGGCACTCTTCATCGAACGACTCAATCGTGAATGCAAAGGAACCCACTACACTATGGTCCAAAACGCCCTGGGAATCGGCGAATCGGGGCCCCGTATGGGGACCTCCGTCTGGCCGGAGGTCAATTCTCTGTTCCTGATATATACTGACAAAGAAGGCACGGTGATTCTCCGGGGCTTACTGGGACGGATGCGCCGGGCCAATCCGAACAATGGGATTGCGGCCTTTCTCATCCCGGAGACAGAGGAGTTCCTTTTTTAACCTCAGGGAAGGAGGTTCCTGGTGCAGGCCAAGATAGTCGT
>JAUVIY010000399.1 GCA_030592625.1 Spirochaeta sp.
CATGCATTGCGGACTTTGACGGCAATGTTGTTCATTTGTCCATCTTAGCGGATCGGAATCGCGGTTGCTAATCTCACGCGAAACATGCTGCAGCACGGCCGGCAACTTCGGTTTTAAATGCATTTCTTTTATCCAGCGAACTCTGCCTGGTCCCGGGCATGTAGAGGAATACGGCTTCTACTCCGTAGAATTCCCAAACCCGATGCTCCCGATGCCGTGGCGGAGATTCTTGCGGACGACCTGGACTTGGCCCTTTTCGCATCATAGGTTTGTTGTATGAGCAGATGGGTGAAAGCCGCTGAATTAATAGATTTCGAGGGACTCCATCCCGACCAACCGTCGGTTGCAGTCGAGATGGAAGGTTACGACATGGTGGTCTTCAAGCTCCCCGGGGGGAAGAAGTGTGGATCGAACTTCCGGATTTTGCATAGAAACCGACAACCAAGGATATGCTGAATGACTGACGGGATCCTTCCTCGCACCTCCGGTACTCCGGCGACTGATCCTCTTACAACACGACCTCTCTCTGATTCCAGAGGCCCGTTGGGGGATGAGATCCGCAATGATTTTCCACTCATCGTTTCCCATCCGGACCTGACCTATCTGGACAGTGCTGCCACCAGTCAGAAACCCGAGGCGGTACTCACCGCAATAGACCGCTACTACCGGCAGGATAATGCCAACGTTCACCGTTCGCTCTACGATCTTGCCGAGCGTTCCACTCTGGCCTTTGAGAATTCCCGAAGGACGGTGGAATACTATCTGAACGCGGCCTCCCATCGGGAGATTATCTTCACCCGGGGAACTACCGAAGGTCTGAACCTTCTCGCTTGGTCTCTCACTGAACTCCTTGTGAAGGAGGGTGATATTCTCCTTGTGAGCGCTCTGGAGCATCATTCGAATTTCGTTCCCTGGCAGCAGGCTGCCTTCCGTAAGGGTGCCGAACTCGTACTCATACCTGCCTTTAAAGACGGAACTCTGGATCTGGATTTTCTCAAAATCCTCGAAACCGACGGTCGGGCGGACAGGGTAAAAGTCGCGGCGGTGGCTCACATCTCCAACGCCTTCGGCACAGTCCATCCGGTGAGGGCTATTTCCCGGTGGTGCCGGGAACGGGGTATTCCCCTGGTTCTCGATGCCGCTCAGTCCCTGCCTCATCTACCCATCGATGCCCGGGCGACCGGAGCCGATTTTCTGGCTTTCAGCGGTCACAAGGTTTACGGTCCCATGGGATCCGGTATCGTCTGGGGCCGGGAGGAATGGCTGGAGAAAATGCCTCCCTGGCAGACCGGTGGTGAGATGATTTCCATGGTGAAACCGGAGAAATCCACCTGGAGTGAGCTGCCGTATAAATTCGAGGCCGGCACACCGGATGTGGCCGCCGCTGTGGGACTGGCCGCCGCTCTGAACTGGATGAGAGAAACCGGAGTGGAACGGCTGGAAGCCCGTGAACATAAATTGGAGCGTTACACATACGAAAAGCTCACGGCTATTGAAGGTCTCACCCTTTACGGTCCCGCCGATCCCTATCGGCGCCGCGGTGTGTTTTCCTTCAACCTCGATGGCATCCACAGTCATGACGTGGCCCAGTATCTGGACAAGGCCGGTGTGGCTATCCGGTCGGGCCATCACTGCGCCCAGCCGGCGATGCGCCTGATGGGTATTCCCTCCACAGCCAGGGCCTCTCTGGCCCCGTATAATACTCAGGCAGATATCGACCGTCTTGCCAAAGCCATCATCGGTGCACAGGAGTACTTCAGATGATTCGTGATAACATGGGAGATCTGGATGACCTTTATATGGAGATTATCCTCGATCACTATAAATCCCCGAGGAATAAGGCCGATCTGTCCCATATCGACGACGATAACATGCATGAGAATCCTTCGTGTGGGGATACTGTAAAGCTGGAAATCCTCCTGGGGGACGATGGGCGCATCGAATCGGCCCGGTTCGACGGTCATGGCTGCGCCATCAGCACCGCCTCGGCCTCTTTAATGACTGAACGCCTTCCCGGCAAGACCGCCGAGGAAGCCCGCTCTTTCATCGAGGTATTTCTCAGAGTCCTGCGGGGCGAGGAACCGGCCGATTGCCTGGAAGGATGGGGCGACCTTGCGGTTCTGGGGGGCGTCGTTCAATTTCCTATGCGTGTAAAATGCGTCACTCTGGCCTGGCATGCATTGGAGAAGTCCCTGGAAGTTTGAGAGTTCATGCTCTGCCTGCCGGGTGAGGGCTGGAATCCCCGGATCTCTCTATCTCTTGCCAGCGATTGTTATATACCCATGTTAAATCCGTACCCAGGATTCTGTCGTTATGATATAAGTTTGTCTATAGAGGTTCTTTCAAAATTACCATTTTGTAAGAACCTCGTCATGGGGTCGAATACATAATTTATTATTATATAATAAATTATGTATTCTAAAGGTCTTGGTAATTTCAAAAATGCTC
>JAUVIY010000114.1 GCA_030592625.1 Spirochaeta sp.
ACAGAAACCGAGCTTTCTCAATATCTTCCCGTCTCAATCGTGTCAACTCAGGGATTTGTGGTAGAATTCGAAATAGGAAATCTTACCTCTCTGGGAGCCTTTTATGCCAAACGTCCATCGGAGACGTTCTCCTGGGAGTTTCGGACAACCACTTTCCTGCGGAGTGCCCTTGGACCTGTATCGACGGGTCTGGTGCCCAGTACATCAACAGACGGGTATTTTCTGGGACAGGAAGGACTGATGAGCTTCTTCTGGCGGCCGAAGTCCGATTTCGGATGGGGTTTCAAAGTCGGTATCCTGTATCCCGGGGATCCGATTGTTCTGGATTCGGAAATCGATGCGTATTTTCCGGTCCTGTATCGACTGGGTTTTGATTGGTCCTGGAGCTTCTAGGGCCGTAAATGGAGGATGTAATGAAACGAATCGTAATCATACTTCTGTTGATCTCTGTCGCACTGGCGGTAAGTGCTGCCGAGGTAACCGTCATCAGTGTTTCCGGCAATGTGGAAATCAAGGAACCGGGAGGAGCATGGGCTGCAGCAGCCACCGGACAGGTCGTCTCAACCCGATCCATGATATCCACCGGTTTCGGCTCACGTGCCAAACTGTCGGCCGGGGGTATGGAATTGACTCTCCAGTCCCTGACACGGGTCAGTATCGACAGCCTGATTGAAGACGGTGATACCACCAGAACCGCCCTCTCCCTCCAGTCCGGCCGGATCCGGGCCACCCGTCCACCTGTTACCCGCAGCACACGAAGATCGATTGATTTCAGGGTAAGCACCCCTGTAGCCACCGCTGCCGTACGTGGAACCGATATACTTCAGAGTCCGGACAAACTTATAACACTTGAAGGGATGGCTGAGTTATCCCAGGGACAGGCTGTTATAATGTCTCCCGGCGGAACCTGGTCCTGGGCCGTCAAGGGTCTGCGTCCCATGAATCCCTTCGACCTGGTCGGTAGTAACTGGGGCGTCTCTCCTGCCGCCGGTACCATGCCCGGAGGCGACAGCGGTTCCGGTGGCCGTTCCAGAACATCCAAAAACTGGGGCTATGCCCGGATCACATTGGAATAGGGAGGATGATGTAATGAAACGTTTTGAATACGGGAAAATAGCTGTTACGGTTCTCGCCGCTGCTGCGATTTTACTGCTCCTCAGTGCCTGCTCGGGAGTCATCGGCGGGGATATTGTCAGGATTTCATTTTCGAGCGGATCTGGGGGCAGATATATTTCAACCGACGCAAATTCCGGATATGTCGTTGTTCTGCAAAAGGACAAAGTCTATTCGCTCAATAGTTTTGAAGATAAGGCATATCAGGAATTTGAAGATGGCAATGTGTATATTACAAACCTGCCGGCTGGTGATTATATCTTTGGTATTGTTCTTATTGATGATCAAGACACGGAACCTACAGATGATGACGTTAATGTAGGTTTGGCCATCAAAGAGGTAGAGATAAAGAAAGGCTTCAACGATGTCATAATCGATGTTGGTCCGGGCATAACTACTTTCGAGATTAATACCGTGTCTTATGAGGACTTTTTCACTCCTGACGGCTATTCCGTCACATTCGCTGAGGATACCATCATCCTGGATATCGATCGAACGGCATCAGACGAAGTGCATTTGGTTCCTAATTTGGGTTCGGCAACTGGAGTGATGATACCATCCGGAGGAGCTTCTTTGCCGAGCCCCTGGGATGTCACGGGTGAAGATGGTGTTGCAATTACTATTGCTCCTGGTGTTGACCCATTACCACACGACTATTTTCTTAATATCATTCTGGAATAGTCTGGATAAGGACCGCCCTCCGGGGTGGCCCTTATTTGCTTCTGATTCTTCCATTTTTTATTAATGAAACACACAATAATAATCACTTGTCATACATCCATTTTGGAGGCTAACCATTTCTGTCAGTGACTACCAACTCTTCACCCCCCGCAGAGGCGGCAGGAATCTCGGCATCTTTCTGGCCGGTTTCTCCTTCTTCCCCATCTTTGGAATCGTCGCCATCGTTACAGGCTCTGTACCTGAAGGACTGGCTATTATCGGTTTCGGATTGCTGATATTCGCTTATATGATTCAGCGTTACTTCGGTCTCAGTAGAAAATACGGGATAAGTGAGGACGGGGTCCGGCTGAAAACCGGACGGAAATCCTTATTGCTGGCAAAAGCAGATATCGAATCCATATCGGTTCTTGATCAGGAAGCACTGGACGCATTTATCGAGGATTATTCCAGGGAAATTCTCAGTTCCAAGGGGGATATGAATATCTCCAGGTGGTACCGGTCATCCCAAAGGTACAAAAACCTGGTTCGCTATGTTTCCGTGGTGATTACAGAAGAGGAAACGCGGAAAGGCGGACCCATGAATGTCACGAACCATACGATCCACATTGATGGACCGGCAGTACTGATTAAAACTCATGATGGGGAGTCCTGTCTGATAACTCCTGAGAATCCTTCCTTGTTCGCAGACAGACTTCGTTTCTCCGGGGTGTGATACCTTATCATCCGGTATCCTTGTTCATTCTTCTTTTTCCGGAATATTGAAGTGCCGGCTGTCGAATCGTTCACCGCCTAGCCAGAGGTCAATTTTTATTCCATCCCCTATACGTACGACGTCTGAATGTTTAATCTGCCAGCCCAGGAGATTCAGCCTGGAAGATCCCAACAGATCGTGACCGGTCATGGCACCGTAATAGGCGGCCAGCTCCGGCCTTTTGCGACTGTTCAGGGTTTTTTCAAGTTGTTCAATGTCTTCATCACTGTGTTTGCAGTCGTCGATGATGGCCAGATGCAGTCCGTCTTCTTCCTGATGGAGGGAGATCACCACACGCATGGGGTCTTCATCCAGGACGTAACTGGCCATCTCACCGATGAGTTTGAGTATCAGATCTTTACGCTTCATAATCTACATCTCCGATTTGTTCGTCTTGTACCACTGGATGACGGAGACGAACAATGCGGCCGTCAGTCCTCCTGCGAAACCGTTGTTGTACAGATTCATTCCGCCGTGCCAGCTGCCGGTTTGAAGTACCATGAGCAGATGGACGAATCCGGCGGCCAAACCGACCGGAATCCCGAATTCACCGGCAAGCGGGGCCAGTGTGGTACAGAAGATGGCTGCCAGAATGGGTCCCGGGGCATTCAGAGAGTTTCCTGTCAATAGAGTGGCAATAATAACCCCGGCGACAACCGGCCAGGAGTTCTTCAGGTGGGTTCCGAATGCTCCGAATCCCATGATGGTGAGCAGCCCTCCGATTACCGGACCGTTGAACGAAGCTCCAACAAAATAGATGTAGGCGGAGCCGATCAGGCCGATGAGCCCGCTGTTCAGCAAGGCCCCGGAGACGGATGCCATGTCGACGAAATCCGAAGGAAGACGCCCGGGAATGGACTGAATAGCCTTCAGATCCTTAAGTGATTGCTTTCCCCCATGAATAAGTCCTGTGAAGATCAGCAAAGTGGAAAATACAGGGACCAGAAGCATCAGGAGTATGGACGGCTCGGTGTACCAGTAGAGCTGCCCCTCCCAGGAATGGCCGAAGCCTATGATGAATGCTGCGGCGAAGAGGCCGAAGAAACCGCAGGAAAGTCCCATGTTGTACAGGTTGTATCCCTGATGCAGATGCAGCATGGAAACCGCAATCGAGGGAAGGAAGAAACCGGTGATGATACCGCCGGTCAATCCGGCGAAAACGGCGGGTACCACCGGCAGACCCAATTCCCATGCCAGGGCGCTCACCAACGGTCCGAGGGCGGTCCCGAAGAGGGCTATAATCAGATAATCCTTCATCCGCTTCCCGATCAGCCGGGCCGATATATAGACTCCCAGGATGATGGGCAGGACATTCAGCGGCGTTTTACCGAAGAGGCCGAAACCTGTCATGGTGAGGACGGCCGCGAATGTGGGACCGGACACTTCAATCCCGGAGAGATTAATCAGAAGCAGTCCTGTAAATCCGACGAGTGCGGCGTTCACCAGCGCCCCCCCGATCCCGGCGATGTCCACGAAGTCGTTTATCAGCCTGGCGGGATGAATCTGCAGATTCAGGAACCCCTGAATGGATCCCGGGAGTCCGTCACTGATGAAAGCGGTAAGAATCAGTGCTGATAAGAATAAAACGAGAATAATCTGCAGCAGTTTGTTCGATGTCGGGATAATGTTCCTCCAGGACTATTCAATATCGCCGATTTGAATTCTCATAGAGGATTATTCGTCTGTCAATATATATCGGAGATTCTCTCAGTTCAGGTATTTGAGGTATTCATCCGCCGGAATCGGTTCAGGGAAATCGCTCGCTTCCAGATCCGGCAATGTGAAACCTTCTGATCTGAGCCATGAAACGGCTTTCCGGAAATCCGTAAAGAATCTCCAGATTATGATATCATTAAAGCCTTCATTATTGGAATCCAGCATGAATTTTGCCAGATGCATGTTTTCAGGGCTCAGGACGTAGGCGATGTAAAGGGCCTTGAAATATCCGGAAAGGAATTGGTTGAGTTCGCGTATCTTTTCCCCGCAATCCGGTGTTTCCAGACCCCATTCCCGTCCGTTAACGATGAGGCATCTTTTCAGATCAGGTTGATTCAATGTCATTCTTTTCCTGATTAAAGAGTTAAAAATATCGGCACAGGCCAAATTCCAGGAGCCTGAGACTGAATTCAGTGTGTAATTTTCTTCATATTTAATGGCGAATGCGCCATGGGCTTCAAATTTCGGTTTATCCCGCATACGTCAATAATAGAGTGACCGGGTGGAACCTTCAATCTCTACAGGGTTCCACTTTCCAGAAAACTGTAATATCCGGTTTCCGTGAATATCACATGATCGAGCAGTGGAATGCCAAGCAATTCCCCCGAACTCCTGAGCCTGCGGGTGAGTTCCCGGTCTTCGGAACTGGGTTCCGTGTTGCCTGACGGATGGTTGTGGGCACAGATGATGGCCGCGGCCCGGTCGGAGAGGGGATCCACGAATACTTCCCTGGGATGGACGATGGTTCTGTCCAGAATCCCGCGGCTGATGACCCTTAACCTCAACACTTCATGGGCGCCGTTGAGGCTCAGAACCAGAAAATGTTCCTGAGGGCGGTCCGCCCAGTGGGTTACCAGGGGGAGCACATCGGCGGGCTCGCTGATTCTCCGCCTTGCCGGCCGCAGCCTGCGGCGGGCGAATTCCAGAGAAGCAGCTACCATGGCACCCCTGGCAGGTCCGATGCCTTCGATGGCAGTGAGTTCTCCCACATCGGGGATGTCTCCGGAACCGTCAAGAACCGTCAACAGATCGAGAGCCAGGCGGCCGACACCTTTCCGGCCGTTGCCCGAGCCCAGCATCAGGGATAATAGTTCGATATCCGAGAGGGCACAGACGCCTCTTGCGGCCAGTCGTTCCCTGGGTCTTTCCTCCGGTGGCAGATCGGTGATGCGTTCGTGAACAAGGGTCTTCATACCAACAATGACGCAGTGAAAGCCCCGAATGATTCAATTCGGGTGAAACAAAACAGGAATAAACGGATTATTATAGGTTCAGAGGAATCCATGAATATCCAGAATGAAATTACCGCTCCATGTCCGTTGCTGGATGACCGCGGCCATATCACTGAAGAGGGTTGGGCCCGGCACCCATATTGGAGATATGACAGAACAGCGGTTAAAGCCTCATGGCTGAGAATCAAGGAATGGGATTACTATTATGTACTCTCAGACGATTTGAAGAGGGGAATCACCTTAACCATTAGCGATCTGGGTTATGCCGGCCTGATGGCTCTCTGTTGGCTGGATTTCGAAAATGGAACCGCCGACCAGGTGGATACCATCGCCGTTCTCACCCGGGGAAGGATTACTTCAGGGGATTCGGGACAACTGGAATTCAAGGATAAGAAACTTTTCCTTCGTTTTGAGACCGGTGAAGGCTGCCATAAGCTTGTTTTCTCGGCTCCTTCCCTGGTGTCCTCTCTGGGAGAGGCGGGGCTGCATGGAGAGATTGACCTTTATCAGCCTGCGGATCTCGAAAGCATGAATATTGCCACTTCCTGGGCTGAAAAACGGAAACGCTTTTACTACAACCGGAAAATCAACGGCATGAGTGCTTCAGGATTCGTGAAGGTCGGCAACAAGGAATATTCATTCCGGCAGGAAACCTCTTCCGGCGGCCTGGACTGGGGGAGGGGCGCCTGGACCTATCGGAACCGATGGTTCTGGGGATCGGCCGGCGGCCGGGTGAATGACAAGCCTTTCGGTATTAACCTCGGCTATGGATTTTCCGACCGGAGCCCCGCCAGTGAGAACCTGTTGTTTTACGACGGCAAGGTACATAAGCTGGGTGATGTGCATTTCGAATATAATCCTTCGAATTACATGGCGCCATGGCAGATGCTCGACGACGATATGCGCCTGAATCTCAGTTTCGTTCCAATTGTCGATCGGTTCTCTTCGGTTAATCTTGCATTAATCCGGTCGGTTCAGCATCAGGTTTTCGGTCGATTCTCCGGCAGGGTGGTTCTGGACGACGGTACCGGGCTGAAACTGGATAATTTTCTCGGTTTCGCCGAAGATGTCCTGAATCACTGGTAAATAAGGTAATACGGCATGACTCTTCAGCTCATCATTGTTCTTATCCTGGTAGGCGGCTGGCTCTTCGGCCGAATGACATCCCGCATCGGTTTGCCGAGTGTCCTCGGGATGACCATCTGGGGTGTGCTCATCGGCTCACTGTGGCGGGATTCAATACCGGTGGAACTCTGGGATCTGGCTCCCTTCCTCAAATCCCTGGCTCTCATCGTCATACTGCTCAGGGCCGGTCTGGGTATCAGGCTTTCCACCCTCAGAAAAGTAGGGGCCGTCGCCATGAAAATGGCTTTCATGCCGGCACTTCTCGAGGCATCCGCATTAACGTTGTTGTTTCACTGCGTCCTGGGATTCGATTGGAGAGTTTCGGCTCTCGCCGCCACCCTGTTATCGGCAGTTTCTCCTGCGGCAGTGGTGCCTGCCATGCTGACACTGAAAGAGGAAGGCTACGGAACCTACAAGGACGTGCCGACGATAATGCTGGCCGGGGCCAGTCTGGATAATGTCATTGTTATTACGATGTTCACTCTGTTCCTTGGACTTGCCAAAGGCGAAGAGTTGAGCCTGATGAGAACTCTGCTGATGATTCCCCGGTCCCTCCTGCTTGGGATTCTTCCGGGATTGGCTCTGGGATTCTTTCTCGTCTGGTTCTTTGAACATTATTACAACAAAATCCGGGCCACAGAGAAAGTGCTGCTTCTGCTGGGATTGAGTGTCATCCTGGTTCAGGTAGGTGACTGGATTCATACCGCGGCTCTGCTGGGCATCATGACGATCGGCTTTATTCTGCTGGCCAGGGCCGAGCGGGTGGCTATGGAACTCTCCCATAAGCTGAGTAAGCTCTGGGTGTTCAGTGAGATTATCCTGTTTGTCCTCATCGGGATGTCGGTACGCCTGGATGTGGCATTGAACGTTGGTCCTTTAGCCTTGATTCTGATTACCGGCGGTCTTATCGCCCGGTCCATCGGTGTTTTGCTGGCTACTGCAGGTTCATCACTCAACCGTAAGGAGAAGCTGTTTTCGATAATCGCATACATTCCAAAGGCGAATGTTCAGGCAGCCCTGGGGGCCGTCCCCTTGCAGGAAGGTGTGGCCGGTGGGGATGTCATACTGGCATATGCCGTTGTGGCAATTATTTTTACCGCACCTCTGGGTCTCATCGGAATCCGTCTGGGAGGACCGAAGCTGC
>JAUVIY010000229.1 GCA_030592625.1 Spirochaeta sp.
AAGATTTCGGAACGGAGCTGTTCTTCCGGGGTGTCTTCGTCGGGTAGCATCCCGGTCCTTCGATCGATTTTCACCTCGACGATTCCTGTTTCAGGCCGGGGAAAGCTGATTCTGGGTAAATCCTCGTGGATGGATTTCATATAACGAGCCCAGACTGGGCCGGTGGATGTCGCACCGGTCTGGAAACGGCCGAGAGAATTACCCCGTTTGTCAAAGCCGATCCACATAACCGTGGTGCAGTAGGGCGAGAAACCGATGGTCCAGGCGTCGGTCCAGTTCTGGGTGGTTCCGGTCTTGCCGGCTATGGGCATACCATCGAAGCCGTCCACGGTGCGTCGAGCGTATGCCAGAGTTCCCATGGCAACAGTCGATTGAAGCATGCTGGTCATGATGTATGCCGTTTGCGGCGTCATAACCTGCATATCCCGCCTTTCCTGGGATTCCCTGAGTTCTCTCTCGGGATTTACGATGACGTTTCCGTCACGGTCTTCTATATATCGGATTGCAATGGGTTCCACGGCTCTTCCCCGGTTGGCCATTGTGGCATAGGCCCTGGCCAGTCTGATTGGTGCGATGCTGAGGGTACCCAGGCCCAGGGGAAAGACACGATCGAAAGTCTCGCCGATTTCCTGAGGGTCGGTAATGCCCAATAAATCAGCTGATCTGTTGATGGCCGTATCGAAACCGATGGTTTCCAGGACTGTGAGTGCCGGAATGTTGAGTGATCTGGCCAGAGCATCCCTGATGAGCACGTATCCGGCCCACCGTCCGGCATAGTTGCCCGGAACGTAGGGAGTACCGTCGGGGCTGATGAATACTCTTGGACTGTCGTATACCCGGGTGGCAGGGGTGAACAGACCTGAGCTGATGGCCGCCGAGTAGTATAGGGGCTTGAAGGCCGAACCGGGCATGACCTTGGCATCCATGGCCCGGTTGAACTGGTTGTTCCTGTTGAATTCGCTGCCGCCGATCATAGCCAGGATGTACCCGTTTTCATTGTCCAGGGTAATGAGCGCCGTCTCAACGTTGTTCATCTGAGCATTGGTCCGAGTGCGCTCGTATGTGATATTTGTGAGGGACTTGAGATTGTTAAGGCCGAAGGTCATGGCCATCATGTCCATCACAGGGGCCAATTCATTCTCCAGATATTCCTGGGCTCTGCGCTTATCCCGGGTGCCAGCTACTCGGATTCAAGGCAGATCGAATATCAGGGACAGCCGATCGATCGTTTCAACGAGTTCAGTAGAAGCGTAATCGGTCTTCGTATCCCTGTCGTTTCGGTAGGCCAGGTTCCATTGACGCAGGCCCTGGCTCACCTGTTTGTCAGCTTCTCTCTGGTAATCGAGATTCAGGGTGGTGTGTATGATATACCCATCCCTGTAAATATCCTGCTGACCGAACAGGTACTGTTCGATTTCAGTTCGGATGTATTCACTGAAATACGGGGCCTTATCATTGGCCAATCGATCAAAATAAGGAGAGTCAGTGGCTGATCGGGACCAGTCATAATTACTCCAATAGGCCTCAAATGAAGTATCGGCATCTACTGATGTGATGTATCTCGCCGATACCATCTGGTCGAGGATTTCCTTCTGTTTGCTCCTGGCTGCATCCGGCTGAATGATGGGGGAATAGAGTCCGGAACCGGCCAACTGTATCACAAGCATCACAGCCTCAGCGGGTGAGTTGTCAACGGCGGAATGGCCGAAGAAGAACTGGCTTGCAGCTTCCACTCCGTAGGTGTTGTGGCCGAAATAGACGGAGTTCAAATACTGCTCAAGTATTTCCTGTTTTGTGAATCGCCGCTCCAGCTGGTAGGTCCACCAGATTTCCTTGAGTTTCCGGCTGACGGATATATCCGTTCTGTCGGCATGACGGGCGCCTGCCACCTGCATGGTAAGGGTACTGAATCCTGAGAAATAACCCTTTTTGGTTATAGCGTACAGGGTATTGTTGATCAGGGCACGGATAAACCCGCCCAGTGAAACACCTGTGTGCTTATAGAACGGCGCATCCTCCCGTGTAAGAAGGGCGTAAATCTGATTCTCAGGCAAGGTGGTTATCGGGATAAGATCTCGTTTCTCATCTGAAAAGAACTCTGTGATGAGTTCCCCGTTTATATCAAGAATCTGAGAGGGGATGGCCGGCCTGGAAGCCATGAGTTCATCCATATTGCGTGTGTTGCGATTCGCGGCGAGGCTCATACCGAGGGCCGCACCAAGGGCGGCGGCAACGATTAATAACGAGCCTGCGAAGAGCAGGACGACGGTCCGGCGTTTCCCGGTGAAATGCATGGCTCCTACCGTACGTTCGAGGGGGTTGCTTGTCAACGGGGGATGCACAAATAAAGAAAAGGCCGGCCTGGATGGGCCGGCCACCCTACAAGAGGGGTCGGTTACCGACATAGCGAACTGGGAGGGGTACTATCCCGGATAAGCCGACACCATGATTATCGCACTCTTTTTGTTAAAACTTAACCCGGCATCCCTTTAGGCCGGGTTGAAAGCGGAATATTACGGCCTAACCGTCACCTGCGCCGTATTCGCTTCCGGTGCCTTCACTTACATCCACAATTTCTATATCGATAATGAGATCAATTTTAACCTTGCCCCCCGGTCTGACAGTGAAGCTCCGGTTCACTTCGAGATTACCAAGGCTGTAGGTGATGATATGGTCACCGGGATCAGTTTCAATAATGGCGATGGTATCGTCGGTATCGACAGGCTCCCCGTCCAGAAGTATAGAGGCACCGACGGGTATGTTGACGGTCAGCTCGGGTGGACGATAATCCAGCGACAGGCTCAGTGATACTTCCTGGCCGGGTTCGATGGCGATGGTTTTCTCAACAGTCGGTGCATGGGTGCTGGTGATCCGAACCCTGTGGATCCCAGCCGAAAGCGTAACGGCATCACCTAAGATGATTTCCTTACCGTCAACCAGAATAATGACGGTTTCTTCGGAATCTCCGGAAAGGTTAGTGATGTTTACGGTTAAAGATCCTTCGTTTTTCCAGAGTGAAACGGTGCTGATTGAAAGTTCCTCATGGAAGACGGAATCGGGTATGCCTTTCGTTACCGGTAATATGGTAACCATCAGCGGGAATTGACCTGTATCGACGGGTACCGGGAGAACATCAGTCAGGGCATCGCCTGCAATTCCGTGATTTTCGGAAAATGGTATCCTGACGAATGCTGATTCCCGGGAAGGCAGCAGCCTCATATAAATTCGGAACCCGCTATAGCTCCGGTTTCCCTCACTCGGTGCAGGATTAATGTTCCGGAATATCAGCAGAGCAAAACTGTTCTGATATAGTCTTAGTGAATGAGGAATCCTCAGGTGGATCTCGATGCCTTCCTGAAAATCCGGAATTGTTCCCGAATCGATGACTACGAGTTCCTCTGGATTGAACGTAACCCCGGGGCCGTCACTCAGAAGTGTTCCTGCGATTCTACCCCGGATATTTTCCGCCTGTGCCGACATGGTGAAAATAATGGCCATAAGAAACAGCAGGAAGCCCCTGACCCTGTTGGTAATGATTGTTCTCCGGTTCATCGTTTTATCGCCACCTCAATTGTAAAAGGATGTCAGTCTGGACGGATCTGCCGGTTTTCCATCTTTGCGGATTTCGAAATGGAGGTGCGGTCCGGTTGATACTCCGGAATTGCCCGAAATGGCTATCCGCTCGCCCGCATTAACGATTTGTCCCTCATTTACCAGAATCTTATCCAGGTGAGCGTAGACTGACTGATAGCCCCCGTCATGATTGATTATAACGAAGAGGCCGTATATTTCCAATATTCCTGTTTCAAAAACTGTTCCGTCCCGGGCGGCCAATACCGGGGTTCCAGTCGGAGCTCTCAGATCGATACCGGGGTGAAAGCTTATGCCACCGGTAAAGGGGTTCGGTCTGTATCCGAAAGGGGATGTTATCTTGCCATCGGCCAGGGGGGAAGTAAACAAACTGCCGAGAAACCTGATCCTTTCTTCCGGTGTGAACTTATCTCCCGGGAAGAAACTGAAATTCCGGTTACTTCCCGTTTTGATATTCACCTTTACGCTCAGAGGATCTGAACTCCTGGATGAACCGGCCAGCTGTCTTTCCCAGTTTCCAATCGGGGCCGTCGGGATGAACAATCCGGGAATATTGGGTACAAGAACTTCCCTCCCGGCAGTCAGCAACCCTGGTGCATCCCATCCATTGAGGGTTGCCAGGGCATCATATGGGAGGTTGAAGGCGGCTGCGATGGAAAAAAGATCTTCCGAGGGTCGGGGGATGTAACGGTATATAGTGAGTGGAGGTGATTCCCCGCGTCCGGAATACCAAATTTCCACATCCTGCTGCTGCTGACTGTAAAGAGGATCCCTGGACTCTATGGTGTAGTGAATCAGGGGATAATCACCGAAAGCTCCTGTACTCAGGACGAGGTTCAGGAGAACTAATGTCAAGCTACGCATTGTTGAACTGATTCAGAAGGTCGTCTTCCAGCGGAATGTCTTCGGCACCGTATCCCAGGCGCCTGTCGGGGCGTCCGGTTCCGTGGAAATCAGAACCTCCTGTAATAAACATGCCGTTTTGTACCGCCAGCTCCTCGAATCTGAACGCCTCGCGCTTTGAAGCACCCGAATGGCGGGCTTCGATACCATCCAGGCCGATTTCCTTCCATTCAGGGATGTATCTTCCCATTCGTCCCCAGGAGATCCAGAGGGACATGGGGTGGGCGATAACGGTCTTACCGCCAGATGTA
>JAUVIY010000257.1 GCA_030592625.1 Spirochaeta sp.
ACAAACGTTAGAGCGCAGCGGGAGTCAGACAGCGGCCGGTTCCCTTTCACCGTCCAGCACAGTCACCATGCCGTTTCCACCGTTGATACGCACCCGCATGCCGGTATTCAGGACGGTGCAGGCGCCGCTTAAACCTCCCACCAGGGGCATCCCGTATTCCCGGGCCACCACAGAACCGTGGGAGAGGGCGCCCCCTATCTCGGTGACCATCCCGGCCACCCTGCCGTAGAAAGGTGTCCAGCCGATGTCGGTGAACTGGGCCACCATGATTTCCCCGTTTTCAAGGGATTCGGCATCCTCCCGGGATTTCACCACTCTCACCATTCCCTCGGCCACACCCCGACTTACCGGGATTCCCGTCATATTCGTTCCGTCTTCGGGCAGGGCGGGGGCCTCAGGGGCGGGCCGTCCGTGAGAAAGGTCCGGGAAGCGGAGTTCCATCCGCTCCGGGTACAGCCTCCGGCGCCTCCGGGCCCGGCCGATCAGGCCTTCGCCCCTTTCTGAGGTCAATCGTTCCAATTCCTCCAGGGTGAGGAAATAAGCCAGGTCCGTCTCGGGAAGAAGTCCTTCGTCCACCAGGCGCTGAGACAGGGCCCGGGCGGCGAGTTTGAATTTGTGAATAACGAGGATGAGCAGGGATTTGGATTTCTCCCGGGTGCGAACACCGGTCCGGGCCTGGCCGGAAATCCATTTTATCGCCTTGGGGTTCACTCCCTCAGGAAGAACCGGTATTTCCGCCGATCCTGCTTGAAGCACCTTCTTTTTCCGGGGCGGAGTCTGAATCAGAGCCTTAAGTGACTCGACAAGGTGTGCCGGCTGCAGGGCCCATTCGGGTTCCCGGAGTTCGGCTTCCCGGATACACCTATGACCGTGACGCTCCATGAAGACGGCATAAAAACGTCCGGCAGTCGAGTCGTCGTTCAAAAGGGTGTCATGAACATCACGGGAGGCACCCTCCATTATCGAAGTTTCCAGGGATGTGCCTCTGATGATGGATGCGAGTTCTTCCAGGCCTTCCAGTACGGCGGCACTTTCAACGCCTTCGACGCCGGAGAGGAGTTCGGTCATCAGGCGCCTGGATTCGTCGGTGATATCATTTCCGCCGGAGAGGGTCATGGCCAGGGCAACGTTCATCGCCCCGGAGAATGCGCTGGCGGCGTAGTGCAGGGTAACAGCTTTATCCATCACAGATCCGTGATCCGCTCGGATTCGGGACAGGATATCGGCGGCGTTCAGACCGTCGGTTTCGATATTGCATCCTTTTGCCAAACGCTCCAG
Source organism: Spirochaeta sp. (assembly GCA_030592625.1). GTDB lineage: Bacteria > Spirochaetota > Spirochaetia > DSM-2461 > DSM-2461 > UBA2779. Next base: position 1,279 of record JAUVIY010000257.1, read on the forward strand.
CATCTTCACTTTGCCCTTCCAGGCAAAGAGTCCGCCGAAGTAACGGATTCCGTTTATCAACCTGACCACCGGATTGGATTTGGGACCGATATCGTGGGGGGGCAGAACGGAACCGAGTATGCTCAGTTCCGTGCCTTCCTGTGTGGCGCCGAGAACCCTACGGCTCATCAGGTACATCGAAGAGAGGTTCATGAACAGCTGACCTTCAAAATTCTCGATGAATGAGGGGTCGGGTTCGTTTCGGCGGATGGCGCCGAAACTGCGGTAGTAATGGGCCAGCCCGGTACTCAGTGACTTACCGAAGGTTGAAAGGGTCAGCGGAGTCACGGCGCCAGGCATCATTTCCCCGATGTTGCAGCGGGTAATGAGTTCGTCGGGTCTGACAATGCTGTCCAGGGAATCAGACAGGGCGGTGATGGGACGGGCCTGCAGCCATTGAAGCTCATCGGTCCTGGAATCAACGGCCCATTCGAGGTCCAGGGGTATTCCCCATTCGGCAGTGGCCAGGGCGGCTCCGGCGCGAAGTTCCTCCAGGAGATTTTCACTGACCGAAGCGCCGTTGAGGTCGCCCGAGGATTCAATAACCAGGGAATCTCCAGCGATATCGGCGCCGGCGAACCTGATGACGTAACGGGCCGCCTCGGCATGCCCGGACACCAGTTCATCGCCCAGACCGGCGACGGCTTCAACTATCATGACGTCCCTCTCCCCGCTGATTGGGTCGGCGGTGAATATTACGCCGGCCCGGGAAGGGCATATCATTTTCTGTATGATGACGGACATATGCCCGCCGACGGTGCCGGAGAGTTCCCGTTCGTAGGTTTCCACCCTCTCGGCATCGGCAGATTCCAGGCATTTACAAACGGCTTTGGAGAGGTTTTCAGGGCTGATGTTCAGCAGGGTTTCATACTGACCCGCAGCCGAGGCGCCTTCGCCGTCTTCATCCGAACCGGAAGACCTCACGGCGGCGGTACCGCCGGCGAATTTCAGCCAGAAATCTTCAATGCCTTCAGGAATATCGGTTGGGTCTGATTCCAGAACCACCAGGGCCGGAGGTACGGAGAGTTCCAATCGAGTCAGAGCCGACAGACCGGCAGCCTTTCCTCCTCCACTGCCCGGTGTAAGCTGTTCAATAGGTACGATTCGTGATGTTTTTATTTGTGACATGGACACCTCCGTGGGGCTTCGGTGGCGATTTCGCTCGATTTTAACCTCTCCATGTTACTGAGAGTCTATGCTAGTATCAAGCAGAATGGCGGATAACAAAATCGTTAATCCGGTACGTCCCCGACATTTTTCAAAGGAGCACCCCCTCCATGGCTGCCGTCTTTATTTCCATACTCATCGTCTGTATCGTTCTGATCGTCTTTTCCCGCCCCCGCAGGAGGGACGGGCTGGCACCCGAGGGGGGGAGCAGAATCAAGAATGCTCTGGCCGGCGCCATGGTGAAATCCGGTGTAAAGCACCGCCCCGATTGGCAGTCAGCCTCCCTCGCCGACGGCCGTGTTCCGGTTCCCGAAGGTGTCGAAGAGGAAAATTACAACGATTCCTTCGTATTCCAGGGGGCCGATGCCGATGGGAACGTCTTCCTCACCAGACTGGGGTTCCGTTCCGGTGGAAAAGAAGCCGAGGTTTGGATCTGGGGCGTCTTCGATGGGGAACGCTATGCCAATGACGAACGGTATGTCGTATTGACTGCCGATAGCGACCCGGCTGAAATCGCCGCAGCCGGCATAAGATACGAGCTCATCGGAGAGGGCGAATGGCGCCTCATTTATAATGGAATCATGAACGGTACGTTGTCCGAGGTCAATCTGATATGGAAGGCCGATGCAGCCATGTACTGTTCCGCAGACCATATGGATCCGAAAGGTATGGCCAGAGCCATGGCGGAGATGCCCTGGAGCCGGGAGTACTTCGAGCGCATCCGTTCCGAGAAACAGATTCGGATCGAACAGGGGGGAATACTCACCGGAACAGTCAAGGTGGGAAGCCGCAGCTTCAATGTCAGCATGCGGGGAATCAGGGATCATTCCTGGGGCAAACGAGACTGGACCTACCTGAATCGCTATCTCTGGACGGTTATAGCCCTGGATGAGCCGACGGAGATTGCCGGGATGACGGTGAGATACCTGGCCGTATCACCTGTGGATTACGGTGATTCCTTCAAACGCCTGGCCTCGGGATGGATTGCCGGACCCGACGGGGTACTGCCGGTCTCCTACACTACCGACCTGATGGAACTGGGAGGCGACGGTACGATTCCTGAAAAGTTCACATTGAAATTCCGGGTTCCCGGTTCAGATGTTCTCACTCTGGAAGTGGATCGCCGTCAGCCGGAGATTCCCTGGTTGATGCAGAATGGCGGATTCGAGGTGAATGAGGCCTGGTGCGGTATCACTCTTGACGGAGTGAAGGGTGTGGGAGTTTCGGAATTCGGCTATGCGGCCGACCGGGGGTATGAGAGGCCGTTTGAAACTGAATAATCGGACTCAGATCAGGCTGCCGGGCTTTAGGCGCACTGCGTTGGCTGCCCCGCAGCGGGCTCCCTCTATTACCGCTTTTTTCAGAGTTGCTCCATCTGCCAGGGCGAAGGCCATTCCCGCCGCAAGGGAATCTCCGGAGCCGATGGTATTTACCGGTGTCACTTTCGGGGGCGTTACGGTTTCAATCTTACCGTTCCTTGCCAAATAGATATCACGGCCACCCCGGGTCAGTACGATATCTCCGCCATCAATTGATAGTTCTTTCAGTTTCTTTTCTACAACCGGTAATCCCTTCGAATCATCGGCTTCACTGACTTGAAGGTTTGGGAAAAATGTTGTGCAGAATTCCACAAGGTTGATCTTCACCAGTGCCGGTTGATAGGGAAGGCTGGCCAGGAGTTCTTCACCCCGATAATCCGCCAATACGGAAACTCCGGCATCCTGAGCCTCCCGACAGAAATCTACAAACAAATCGTCCGGATATCCGGGAGCCTTGGAACCCGAGAGTATCACCCAGTCTGTTCCGGCCAGTTCTCTGGTAAATGCCAGGCGGATGGCTTCCGTCGTTTTCTCATCGACAGGATCTGTCGGTTCAATGACTTCTGTCGTGCTGTCCTCTCTGTTATCCAACAGGGTGATACAGGTTCGGATAGGAGAATTACTGTCGAT
>JAUVIY010000157.1 GCA_030592625.1 Spirochaeta sp.
GCCGAATGGATTAAAAAATGTGCCGATGCCGGCAAGGCTGTTCTTTGTGAGAAACCTGCGGCCATGAACGCAGAAGAAGCAGCTGATGCTTTCGCCTATGCGGAAAGCAGGGGTGTATTGGCCATGGAAGCCTTCATGTACCGATTTCATCCCCAGTGGGTGAGGGCTAAAGAGCTTATTGAGATCGGGGAGATCGGTGAGGTACAGACCATTCACACCATCTTCAGTTATAAGCTCGAAGACAAAACCAATAACCGCAATCGCATGGAAACCGGCGGCGGCGGCCTCTACGATATCGGATGCTATGCCATCTCCACGGCCCGCTTTCTCCTGGGCCGGGAACCGGAAAAGGTCATTGCCACCATCAGTCGAGACCCGGTGGACGGAACCGATACCCTGACTTCAGCTATGTTGGATTTCGGTGGAACACGTACCCTCTTCACAGTAGGCACCCGGATGGCCGACCGGCAGAAAGTCTCTGTTTACGGATCAGGTGGTAATTTGACGGTTGTTCGACCGTTCAACGCCTATCCCGACGTTCCGCTGACACTGGTAGTGGATAACGGCGACGGTCCCCGGGAGATAAAATGCGGTCCAGTCGATCAGTATGCCCTCATGTTTGAGGCCTTCGCCAAAGCCCTTCGGGACGGTGCTCCGGCTCCCATCCCGCCGTCGGACGCCATCGCCAATATGAAGGTGATTGATGCGGCTTTCCGTTCCGAGAAAAGCGGGGGTTGGGAATCGGTCTGATAACTTGTTGAAGGAATAATTCCGGTATATCGGCGTGTCGATCAGGGAACGATAGGAACCATATATACTGAACGTTTCGGAGCGTGGCATGAAAAGATCGATACTCGTCATATTCATCATCCTGATTGTGCTTATCCCGGCATTTGCTCAGAATAAAACCGCCCTGGTAATCGGCAACGGCAGCTATAGACACTTCTCCAGTCTCGGACGGCCCTACGGTGAAGCGGTGGCCATGGGAGACGCCCTGCGGCGATTGGGATTTGATGTCACCCTTCTTTTGAACGGCACCCGGATCCAGATGGACGATGCCCTCATTGACTTCGAAGAGAAACTCAAGCGCCGGGGTGGGCTGGCTCTCTTCCATTTCGGAGGCCATGGCATCCAGGTGGATGGAGCCAACTACCTGATTCCTGTGGATGCGAACATCCCCGATGAGAGGCGGGTGCGCTCCCGTGCCCTGGACGTGGACGAGGTGATCGGGGCCATGGATGCTTCGGGTACTCGAACCAATATCGTCATCCTGGATGCCTGCCGGGACAATCCCCTGCCGGCGGTCAGCCGGTCCACCAACAGCCGGGGCCTGGCGATCGTAGGACAACAGCCCCCGGACTCTATCATCGTCTACTCCGCCGCCGCAGGGAGTATCGCTCAAGATGGACTCTTCACTCCAACCCTGTTGAAATACCTGGAAACCCCGGATTTGGAGTTCTCTGATATGCTCCGGAAAGTGCGCACCGACGTCCGGGCCGCTTCAGGCGGCGTTCAGAGGACCGGAGACTACAACCAGCTGGAGAGTGAAATCTTCCTGGCTGGTCGGAGCGGAGATTCCTCCCCGTCATCTGTGCCGGCCCGGGTGGAACGTCCCGATGATGCCGGTGAAAACATGGTGTTCGTCCGGGGTGGAACCTTCCGGATGGGCTCCATCAGCGGTGATGATGACGAGAAACCGGTACACAGCGTGACGCTAAGCGATTTCTGGATGGGAAAGTACGAAGTAACTCAAGGGGAATGGCGTGACGTGATAGGCACGAGTATCCGCCAACAGCGGGATAAGACGAATCCGGACTGGAGCATGGCCGGAGAGGGTAATAATCACCCGATGTATTTTGTTTCCTGGGAAGAAGCCGTAGAGTACTGTAATGCACTGAGCCGGCGAGAGGGCCTGACTCTCTGCTATTCGGGAAGTGGGAGCAATATCCAATGTAACTTCAACGCCAACGGTTATCGATTGCCTACCGAGGCCGAATGGGAGTACGCGGCCCGGGGCGGGAGCTCCAGCCGGAGTACCACCTACGCTGGGAGTAATACCATTAGTGGTGTGGCCTGGTATTCGGATAATTCCGGAAATCAAATCCACCCTGTGGGAGGAAAACAGTCCAATGAGTTGGGCATTTACGATATGACGGGCAATGTCTGGGAGTGGTGCTGGGACAGGTACGTGAGATATGGCTCTGGGAGTCAGCGAGATCCGGCGGGCCCATCCTCGGGCTCGAACCGCGTGGAACGGGGTGGCAGCTGGAGCATCAATACGTCCCACTGTCGTGTGGCCAATCGCAATCTCGATACGCCAACGGACAGGTACGGCGATCTGGGATTTCGTGTGGTTCGTCGCCTGTAGTCCGATATCAGTCGCTTTTTCGAATGAGTCTTTTATCGAGTCGGAATGCATTCACGGATCGGACCCTTACGTTCCGGAAATTCGGATGTGCCGGATTTATCAGGATATTCCATTCTTCCTCTACTACAGCTGATGGAACTTTCAATATAAGACTTTCTCCGGTTCGAACCCACCGAGACCCCATCCGGCCGAGAATTATCGGAGCCGGGTACCGCCTCCAATCCTCCGGCAGTTCTTCAAGATCAATAGTACTGTCACTCTTCATGTCAGGAAGTTCGATTTCAGCGATACAAAGATCATCAGGAATCATGGATATTGGAATATGAACAAGATATTCCACTGTAGCAAGGGATCTGCTTTGCGATGTGTACAGTATCTTTGTCCCTTTCAGGTTCCAGCGTCCACCGTAGAGTCCGGCACCTTCACCGGTTAAATTATTGATGAATTGCTCTCGGGCGATACGGAAACTTGTCATCAGGAATGAATGCCGTGTTCTATCCGACCCAGTTCCTCGAGTATCATCTGGGCTCCATAGCGTGACGAGAGAAGATCCAGGGGTGTCCAGTCGCCCAATGCCCTGTTTACCAGATTTGTCCAGACATGGAAGTCCTCGATGGTTCCGAATACTTCTTTTCCTCTTGAATAGACTTCAGCGATTTGAAGAACCTGTTCCGAAACAGATTCACTCAGGCGATCCGAATCCCGCTTTCTTTGGAGAGTCCTTTCGGTAATGGGTATCAGGCGGGTAATCGCCTTCATGGACAAATGGATTCCTTCAGCTAAATTCATGAGTGCTTTCTTCGTGATTCCTTCGCGGCTCAGTTCGAAAAAATCCATGTCTGATCGGATTTCATGTCCCAGAAAATCAGGCCCCCCCAATAATGATTCCACCATCTCCATATCGATTCCTCCGACCTATTGTAATAAATATAGCGACATATGTCGCTTATTGCAAACAGAACTGACAATATCGAATGATTGCTGAATGCGCGAGTTGGGATTCCTATCTATCCCTGATGGAGAATTACTCCGACATCCCGGCCTGCATGACTTCGTTGATGAGTTCAGTGCACGAATGGAACAAAAACCACCCGAGTGCCGTTTGAGTAAACGTCGGTGACGTCGATTTCTGAGAATTCGTCTCCTGGAGACCACGTGGGGTCCGGAGGTGCCTCTTCACCGGGCAGCCGCCGGCGTAATGCCAGTAACCGTTGAACGCGCCTTTCCCCCAGCGGAAGAATGAGAATCCCGCCGGGAGCCAATTGGTCCAGGAGTGCCGGCGGGATATGGTCGATAGCACAGGTAACGATGATACGGTCGTATGGAGCGCCCTCTTCCCACCCTTGATACCCGTTACCCGTTCGGCGGCGAATTTTCTCCAGCCAGGGGCGCCTTTCGGCCAGGGTTTCCAGGATGCCGGCGGCCATGACTGCCAGAGGGCCGACGTACTCAATGGTCCGGACATGGGACGACAGTGGAGCGAGCATGGCCGACTGGTATCCGCTGCCGGTACCGATTTCCAGCACCCGGTCCTCGGGGCCGGGATTCAGTGCCGCAGTCATGCGGCTGACCATGTAGGGAGCACTGATTGTCTGGTCATACCCTACCGGCAGGGCGCGAGGTAGGTAGGCCGCCAAGCGGTTTCCCTCAGGAATGAAGGCTTCCCGGGGGGTGAGGAGCCAGGCGGCCAGAGCCCGGGGAACGGCCCCTCGGTCCAGTCCGTCCAGATCCCCGTCGGACAACAGTCGTCGGGCGGCATTCCATCTCTCGGCGGCGAAGTATTCCTCATCGCCGAATCGCTTCACAGCTTCCCGGACGAAATCCTCCCGTTTTTCCATGAGAGGCGGATTCACCCCGATCGCCAGATCCGAAGGCGGCGGCCAGGGCGGATTCACGGGAAAATCTTCGGGAATCCGTCGTCGACCCATCAGCCCTTTACTGAGCCTGCCATCAGACCGCGGACGAAGAACCTCTGCAGACCGAAGAACACAGCCAGCGGCAAAATCATGCTCATGAATGCACCTGAAGTGAGCAGATGCCAGTCCTGTCCCTTTTCTCCCACCATGGCGGCCAGGGCGCTGGTAACAACCCGGTTCTTGTCCCCCAGGAATACCAGGGCGACCAGGTAATCGTTCCAGACCCAGAGGAACTGGAATATGGCGAAACTCGCCAGGGCTGGAATAGACAGGGGGAGTACCAGCCGGACAAAGGTGGTGAACGGGGTAGCCCCGTCAAGGTATGCCGATTCAAAGATGTCTCGAGGCAGGGTGCTGATGTAGTTATAAAGCAGGTATATGGCCAGCGGCAGGCCGAATCCGGTATGGGCCAGCCACATACTCACGAAGGTGCCGTTCAGCCCCCAACGTGTATAATCCCTCAGTATCGGTATGAGCGCGATCTGAAGAGGAACCACCAGAAGGGCCACTATCATGATGAACAGCGGACGACGGCCGGGAAACTCCATCCAGGCAAATGCGTAAGCGGCGAAGGCCGCGATGAGAATCGGAATAATGGTGGCGGGGATGCTGACGGCGAGGGAATTGAGCACTGCGTCGGCGAAGTTACTCCCCTGGCGGGATATCGTATTTCCCTGAGCATCCTGATAGCTTACTTCGCCTCCGGAGAGGACATCGCGGTAATTCCTGAGTGTGAGATTGGCTCCGAATCCGATCCATTTCTCCTTGAATACCTCGATCGTCCGAGACCTCTTGTTACCATACCATCGGACTGTCCGGCCCTCTTCGACTTCTATTCCCAACCGCCATTCATCGAAAGACGCTGTGACGCCTTCAATGGTAATCGGAGCATTGGGATCGGTCTCTGCGGGAAGTTCGAATTCATCGATTTTCACCAGGTCTTTATGCGGAAGAACAGTCCACCAACCAGAGCCGTAGATGTCTCTCGAATCCCGAAAGGAAGTGACGAATATACCGAGGGTGGGGATGGTCCAGGCCGATATGATTATCACAAGAATGAAGCCGATTAAGAACTTTGTGAAGGGAGACTTTTTTTCTTTGTATGCATTGCTCATTTCAGTGCCTTCCTTCCCCGGAATTCCCGGAGGTTGTATGCAAGAACCGGTACGATCACCACCAGCAGTACGATGGCAATGGCCGATGCCTGTCCCGAATTACCGTATGTGAATTGCCGGAGGTAGAATTCGTTTGCGATAACGTTCGTACCGTAGTTGCCACCGGTCATCACACGGACGATGTCGAAGAGTTTCAAGCTGAAGATGAGAATCGTCGTCGACACTGTGATGATAGTGGGCATGATGGAGGGAATCGTAATCCTGAAGAAAATTTTAAAGGCGTTGGCTCCATCGACCCGGGCCGCTTCGTTGATGGATTCAGGAATAGATTTGATAGCCGAGGACAGGATGACCATGGAATAACCGGTCTGGAGCCAGACCATGATGATAATAAGAAAGAAGTTATTCCAGAACGGCACCAGCAGCCAGGCCTGGGCCTGTCCACCAAAAGCGATCACGATGGCGTTCAGCAAGCCGATTTCGGTAACATTGATACCTTCGCCTTTGTAGGCGTATATGAATTTCCAAATAACACCGGCACCGACGAAGGAAATGGCCATAGGCATAAAGATAAGGGATTTAATGAGCTTCTCACGTTTGCTTTTGTCAGCGAGTACGGCAATGACAATACCCAGAGTGACACAGGAGAGAGTTCCGAAAAACATCCAGAGGAGGTTATTTCGGAAACTTTCAAGCATGATTGGATCGGTGAACGCGAAGGCGTAATTGTCCAGAAAAACGAACTTCGATCCGGTTGCGTCCATGAAACTCAAGCGAAGTGATCTCAAGGTCGGCAGGACGAGAGCCCAGAAGAGAATCAGGATTGCCGGCCCTGCAAACACAATCGCCACTGCGACAGAACGGATGCGGCGCGGCATGTTCTGGGCTACCGAATTGAGAACGAAGTAGAGAA
>JAUVIY010000391.1 GCA_030592625.1 Spirochaeta sp.
GCACCCCATTCCGAAATGCGGATTCTCCGCGAGAGGTTACCAGTGTTTTATCTGAACGACGAAGAGAAAGACGGCAAAGCTGAGAAAGATGGGTTTGACGGTCTCCAGGCCAAACTTCTGAAGACCCGGACCTTACTGCTTTCCGGCGGCATAGACAAAGAACTGGCCGAACGCCTTATCAAGTTTATGCTTCTGCTGGAAGCCGATGGGGACGATCCGATCAAGGTGTTTATCGATTCACCCGGTGGAGATGCCGATGCAGGATACGCCATTTTCGACATGCTCAGGTTCATCAAACCCGAAGTCATCACAATCGGAATGGGGACCGTCGCCAGCGCCGCGGCCCTTGTTCATCTGGCGGCGAAGAAAGAAAACCGGTTAAGCCTGCCCAATGCCCATTTTCTTATACACCAGCCACTTTCGGGAATCCGGGGTGTTGCAACTGAAATCGAGATTCATGCGCGGGAACTGGAAAAACTCCGGGCCAGAATCAACACTCTGATCGCGAAGGAAACCGGACAGGATGTGGATAAGGTATCGGGTGATACCGACCGGGATTATTGGCTGAACGCTGAGGAAGCCATGGAATATGGATTGATTTCCCGAATCATCACCAACCGGAGTGAGCTGGACTAGGGTTGTGTCCCGTAAATCCGTTCACGAACTACAATTGAATACCGTTGAATACCGTGAGCGGAGCTACCCGGACTCGTCGCTGCAAGTACCCCTCGTTCCAGCGGGACTCGCCCTGGAGGCTCGGCTCCGACGAACTTCGGGACACTTGTCTCCACGATTCCGGGTCACTCCACAATATTACTAATTTATATCGTGTCGCCATTTTTACGGGACACCACACTATTCCGTGCCGGCCTTGGAATCCAGTTCGTTCAAACTGTCTTCCATACGGATCGTTCTGCGTTCGATTTCCTCCCAACTCTTACTCAGGTTTTTCAGATGAGTTGAAGCCGTCGACAGAGGTTTGATGAGTGCGGTGAAATCTCTTCTCAAACGGTCGACCCGCCGCCGCAATTCCTGTCCCTCAGCGGGGAGTGTGAGTCCTTTCAGTCCGTAGGACACGGTCTGCAGATAAGCGAACAGACTCATGGGGCCCACCGGCAGCACACGGCGGCGCAGGCATTCTTTCATCACAGTACCGTCATCGTCACGGAGTAGTCGGTAATGCATGTTTTCCGCCGGGATGTACATCAGTGCAAATGACAAAGTGCCGTCGTCGGGCCTGATGTATTTCGAGGCGATGGCTTCGGCATGGGATACGATAGTGCGCCGCACTTCTCCCGTCATAGCTCCCTTGTCCTCATTCAGCCAGTCTTCCAGGCGTTCAAGGGGAAATTTCGAATCCACCGGAACCAGCCGCGAACCCATGCGGATAACAGCATCCACTCTTATGCCATCGGGAAAGGCGTATTGAGCCGTCCAGGATCCTTCGGGCAGCCATGCACGGAGAAGCTCTTCCAGCAGCGATTCACCGAATCCGCCGCGAACCCTGGGAATGCGGAAGGCCCGGTCCAGGCCTTCAACCCGTTCTCCGATCCGATCGAGGGAATCCAGCTGCCGGGAAATCCGGTGGAGGAGTTCGGATTGGGTCCCCTGATCCGGCTCGGCAAGCCGTCTTCTCAAGGCGTTCCGGGAACCGGCCAGGGCAACGGCGAGGACGACAGCGGCGATTCCGGCGGCAATGGCGATTATCCAGGCGATCTGATCGGGATTCATACCCCCCCATCATACACCCAAGTCGACATCCGAGTGACAGTTGAGGAATGCCGGAGTGTTCAATGGAATAATACAGGCGATAAAAACCAATATATTGGTGAAAAAAACCAAATAGATTCCGGGAATATCTTCAGCCTGAGTTCATCAGTATTTTTCCAGCCCATTTTTTAGTGATTGTTCACGATTGGTACGGTCATTGCATGTATTCCGTAGGTACAGTTTATGGAGGAAAGAATATGACTCAAAGGAGAAAAGCACTTTCAGTGCTTTCCGTCGTCGGGGTGCTTCTGATCGGAGCAGTCGCGATGTTTCTATTGACCTCGTTCAAGGCCGAGGCGGCCAAGACCGAACAACCTGCTGAGATAAGGACTGTCAGGACACGGATTCTCTCACCCGGTCCTCAGATCGTTTTTATAGAATCCGAGGGATTCCTCAAAGCCGCGCGCCGGCTGGAAGTCCATAGTTCCGTTACCGGTCGTGTTTCAGGGACACTCTCCGGCCTGCTATTCGGAACGTTCCTCATCCTTATCCTTTTGCCTTGCGTTCTCTCTCTCATGGCCGATTTCAATCATTGGTGGAAATCACGGCGGGAACAGCAGAAGGCCAGGCGTCAACGGAATGCACTGGTATCCGAAGCCGCCATCGTAATCAATCAGGAGTAGTTATGGATTTTCAATTATTGAACATTATTGAATGGCTGACTGACGGGCCCGATCATTTTAATTCTTGTCATTGTCGAACATGGACGCTACCCGATGAAATTGACTATCATGTGGCTCTATGCAGTACCCCGATTCCACCGCATAC
>JAUVIY010000038.1 GCA_030592625.1 Spirochaeta sp.
CGCGGTACTACGGAAACCTTGCTTTCCCTGCACTCCCTCGGATCAAGGGTCGTACCGGAGGCGAGAGCCGAGGAACGATCCCGACAGAATGAACAAGTTCACTCCTCTCGGTTCGTTTGGGAATCAGTTGAATCTCAGTGAGGAAGGGATATCAAGGCGTAGAATGCGCCGGGTGGAAACTGCGGCCACCAGAACAGACAGACCGACACCGAGTATCATGGCGTAGAGATAGCCCTGCCAATGCCAGGATCCGTAGAATATTCCGGTCGTGCGGTATCCGAAATTCTCATCTCTCATAAGAGCCGAGTAATCCAGTCCGTATTTCACCAGGGGAATGTTCACCAGGGCTCCCACGAAAATACCTATGAAACTGCCCACGGCGCCGATCCCCCCCGACTCCCAGAGAAACATACTCCGGATTCTCCCGTCGGCCATACCCAGGGCACGCATCATCCCGATTTCCCTGCTGCGCTCATATACCGCCATCAGCATCGTATTTGAGATTCCAACCGCCGCAATAATAAGAATGAGGACGATAATGGTTCCGCTTCCCGAATACTCGGCTGCCATCACCGCTACATAGTCGGCGGCCTGAACATCCCAGGGGGAGTACTCCAAACCGGATTCCTCCACGAGATTCACCAAGTGGTCGGACTTGCTCCTGCCAAGCTCCGCTCCCGGCCAGGTGATAAACAGCGATGTCACTTCACCGCCCATCTCCAGGTACATATCCGCAGTGTCCAGGGAAACATAGAAGCCTTCCCTGTTGATCATCGGATTGGGGCTGTCGAGGATACCGACAATCTCCAGATCGATGGTCTGTGCATAACCGTCCCTGGTCTCGGTAACAGCGATAATCGGCGCCCCTACAGACGCTCCGATATCCTCGGCGAACCAGCGGCCCACCAGGGCTCCTTCCTCCCCCTCCAGGAGCCACCGGCCTTTTATAAGGGTATCCCAGAGCCGAAACACATTTTGATCCCTCTCGGGATCTATGGCGATAATCCGGGCCGGAACATTCCCGTCCTCAGGATATGGATCCCGGAAAAACACCATATCCGCACCGAAGAAGATGCGGGGTGTAACATCCGCTCCCACCGCCTCGAGCTCGGACGCCAGGTTCTCCCATGCGAATGAATTATCCAGGGGAAGTGAATCCCTATCGTCCATATACCCCGGACCGGCAGCCATGGCGTCGGCTGTTTCGTACCACCGGAGGTTACGTACAGATTCTTCAGCGGCTCCTGTGAGGATGGAATCAATCCAGATATACATTGTGAGACCGAAAGCGATGGCGATGGCGGTTATCAGGGTACGCCGCTTGTATCGCAGGAGGTTCTTGAATGCCAGTCTGACAACCCAGGTCTTTTTCATTGTTGACTGTTCCTCCCGGAACGGTTCGCCGTCAGACCTGCCGTCTCCCGGCTAATAGCTGTATCTTGCCCCGATGGTGATGTTGACGCCGTTGAACTCATAAGCTTTCCATTTGCCGCTGCCATCCGGATAATCCGGCCAGGCCCCGCTTCGATCGTAGGCGAAGAGGGACTGCTCGTCCCCGGCGTTCACTACAACAAATCCCAACAGGGTGAAACCCTGGAACACATGCCACCCGAAAGTGGTGGTAATCTGGGCTGAAGCGTCCACCGGCGAAATCACCGACTGGACGCTGGTGTACCATGTGGACCGCATCATCCATGTGAGTTCGGGATAGATCATAATGCCGTAATAGCCCGCATCTCCGTCGATAATCTCCTGGTAATCCCGGGCGTTCCAGTTCTGCCAGGGCATCACCAGGGTTTCCAGACGCAGGGTGAGGGTGCTGTCATAGCCTGTCTGGAATTGGTGAAAGGCACCGAAACTGAAATTCACCGTTTTGCTGATCTCATCCCAATTGTCCCGGTTCACCCCGGCATCGCCGTCCCATCCGGCGGCCAGAGACACCGCGCCGTAGACATCCACTCCGGCATGGCCGTGGAAGGAGAAGTAGGGCCGGTGACCCAGCAGGTCGCTCGCCACCTTGGCATCCCCTTTGTAGAGGTACCCGGTCTCCAGGCGCCAGCCCCCGGCCCGGGCGAAAAAGCGCAGGCCCCCGGAAGTTTTGTCGATAGTCTGAACTTCGAGCGAGCCGCTGCCGGAATCGTACAGGATGCTCGGCGGCAGCAGCACCCCCTCGATATAACTGAAATGCCCGGTGGGAATGTTGAAGGCTGTCAGCCACGCGGTGTCGTCCCGAACGGTGGACTGGGTGAAATCCAGATAGGGGCTCAAACTCCCGAAGAGGATGTCCCCGGAGTTGAAGACGAAACCGTTACCCCAGGCCACCTTGGTTTTCCCGGCTGTGAGCCGCCATGAGGGAAAGTTTGCTTTAATCCAGAAGCGCTTGAGGTTCAGCGCCGGGACAGCGGCCACCGACGAGCCGCCGCTGAGATCCACCGGGTAGAACTCCACCGCCGCCTCGGCCCGCATGTTCCGGTTCCCGATGGAACCCAGGCGTATGTCGGCCTTGCCGCTTCCCGTGTAGTACCAGGTATCGTTCCGGCCGCGGTAAACGGTATTGTAGAACTCGAGGTTGGTCCGAACCTCGGTTTCCGACCAGGCCGGGTGGGCAAACAGAAAGCCGACGAGGACCATAACCGCCCCCGTGAGGACACGGCGGAGGACAATCGGGTTTGTCGTGTTCATTTCAACCTCCAAAAGCTCCGGCCGGTCCTAGTACAACGACCGCAGTGAGAAGAGATCGTCATCCAGCCGGGGATCGATCTCCAGCTTGTCGATACGCATTCTGGTGCTCGAACCGCGTCGGAGCTGATCCTCCATCACCATCTCGGTAATCATCAGACGGCCGTCACCGAAGGTTTCCACCTTGATTACGTCCACAATCTTCAGAAGTCGGCCCGACCGGGCGTAATACTCGGCCTCTCGAAGGACATAATCCTTCTTCCCCACCTTCACCACCTGCTTGGGATAAGGAACGTCCCGGCTGGTGGCGATCATCTCGATCACCCAGCAATCCTCACCATCCACAATTTCGCTGTTGATCATTTCCACATCGTACTTATCCAGGGTATTGCGCCCCTCGGTGATATCCTCGTAGGAAATGTCCCCGAACATCGACTGCTTCAACGCTGCTCCGTGCATGGGGATGATATCCTCGGCATCGGGATAGAAGAGGTAGAGCTCTTCGTCCACCCGAAGTATCTTCTGACCCCGCTCCTCCACGTTGGTGAACTCGATAAGGAAGTCCTGGGATCCCCGGGACCAGGCCTTATAGGTACTCCGTTTCTCACCGAAGCGGTCCTCGGTAATCATCGTTCCTTCGTTATACATGGTGTCGAAGGTCTGCAGTTCGTCCATTTTTTGGATGATCTCTTCCGCGCTTTGCGCGGAGGCTGACGTCGTCAGGATTGCAAGCCCGATCAGGACGGTTATGATTCTTTTCAATTTCATATTCATACTCCTTAATTCGAGTGATGAGTGCTGAACGGTTATCACCCTGAATATTTATTCATTCCTCCGGGATTTGATCGTCTTCGCACCGGCTGCGAGGATAGCCATGATTTTATCCGCCTCCATCATCAAACTTGATGTCTGTTCCTCTTTTTAAAAAAATACCGGAGCCGATCAGGATTTCGCACCAATATACTGTCTCTTCCATCTCCTGCCTGGCAACTTCGGTCTTGCTTTGCATCTCAGCAACTGACCGACTGCGTTTAGACTCACTCAGAAGCGCTCTAACCGACGTCCTCGAACGGAGGACCTGCTTCCCCGGGACCTGGGCAACTGTTGATTTCGTCAGATCCGAATACAAGCGAATGATCCGCAAAGCGAAGACCTTAGTCCGTTCAGAAATACAGGTTTCCACTTTCATTTCTCATCTCTCATCTTTCATCACTTCCTACGCGTGCCTCAATGCTTCCACCGGCGTAATCTTCGCCGCCCGGCGAGAGGGCCACCAGGTGGCCAGGGCGGTAACGGCCAGTGAATAGATAAACACCATTACAGTGGATTTGAAATTCAACACCGGGTAAATTACGGTACCGATGCCCATGTTATCCATTCCCTCCATTGCCTTGGCCATAGCGTCGAAACCCACAACCCCGAGGTAGCCGGTGAGGGCGATACCGAAAGCGATTCCCACCAGAGCGCCGACAATACTGATGAAGAGGGCTTCCAGAAAGAAGAGCTTCACAAGCTGCCTGCCGGTCATACCCATGGCCCCCAGGGTACCGATTTCCTTCATCCGCTCGAAAATCACCATAATGGTAGTGTTGATAATCACCGTGCTTGCCAACAGAAAGAAGATAATACCGATGATGTCATAGATTTTTACCGCCAGATCGATCATGGCGGCCATGCCGTTGATTTCCTTGTAGTCCCATACGTTTAACGGCACATCGGAAGAAAGCAATTCACCGAGCCTGGCGGCCACGGCTTTTGGTGAATCCACCTTCTCATTCACTTTTATCAGAATTTCCTGCACCTGACCCGGCAGCCAGAGAAACCTCTGGGCCGTGTCCAGAGGCACCTGGAACATCACCTTTTCCAGGCCGGGCATCGGGAGGGAAATCATCCCGACTACCGTGAATGTAAAAGCATTGCTGCCCCGGGAACCCGATTGGGAAAGAACGGTGAACTTACCACCCATCCCTATTCCCAGTTTTTCGGCCAGAGCCCGTCCGATCACGGCTTCTCTTGTACCGGCTTCAGGTAAGCAACCCTCTACGAGGGTTCTCCCATAGTCCTGGTAGGAAGCCTCCCGGACAAAGTCCACACCCATACCCATAACATTGACTTTTTCATCGCTGCCGATGCCTCCGATGGGCACCCGGCCGGGAAAGTTGATCCTTGGACTGGCAGCCGTCACCGCAGGATCAGCCTCGATGGTTTCCAGCAGAGATTCGTAATCCGGAATGGCCAGGTGCATGGGATTGAGCCGTTCGTACTTGTCGAAGTCGGAATGACGCACTCTTACGGCTCCGGTCATATAGGTCCAGAGATTCTGTTCCATGTCTTTCGTCATACCGGCGAGAAAGCCGAAGAGGAAGACGATGGCGAATCCGGCAATGGCGATGGCTGTGCCTGACAGCAGACTTCGCCGCTTGTTCCTGGCAATATTACGCAGGGCGATTTTATAAATTTTCATCACTCCCCTCCTATTGAAACCGAAGGCTGGCGGGAATATCCAGTCGCAGGATGCGGTGGGTGGAGAAAGCAGCAACCAGGACGGCCATTCCCACACCCATGGCGAAGGCGAAAATCATGTTCGGGAAGTTCCAGACTCCATACATCTGTCCCTGGATGCGGTATCCAAAACTGGCATCCCGGAGGAGGAAGGTATAATCGATTCCCCATTTCACCAGAGGCCAGGTAACCAGGGCACCCAGGCCAACACCGTAGAAGCCCCCCAGCAAGCCGATTCCGGCGGATTCCCAGAGGAAAAGGGCCCTGATCTGCCGGTCCCTCATGCCTAATGCCCGCATCATTCCAAGCTCGCGAACCCGTTCATAGACGGCCATGAGCATGGTATTGGAAATACCCACCCCGGCGATAATGAGGATGAGAAAAATAATCATGCCGGTCCCCCCGGCCTTGGCCTGGGAGATGGCGATGAAATCCGCTCCAAGAATGCGCCAGTCAAGAGCCTCAAGACCCAGCGCTTCCACCTCAGGAACCAAAGCGGCAAAATCTTCATCGGCACCATTGACTGTACCGAAATTGACATTCACCTCGGTGACGGCTCCATCCATCTCCAGATATTCATCCGCAATCGACAGAGGAAGGTACATGCCGGAACGGGTAATTTCGGGATTCGGACAATTAATAATGCCTACCACCTCGAGGTCGAAAACCTGGACGTAACCGTCTATTGTCTGGGTTTCCACCAGCACTGTATGGCCGATACCGGCCCCGATATCTTCGGCGAGCCAATGGCCGAGGAGAAGCCCCTGCTCTCCGTCGACGAGCCAGGAGCCCTCAGTCAGACTGTCCCGGAGCTTGAATACATCACTGTCCCGCTCCGGATCGATGGCCGTGAATCGGCCTGGTATACTGCCGTCTTCAGGGAACGGGTCTTTGTAGAAAATCAAATCCCCGCCGAAACTGATCCGGGGGGAATAACCGGCACCGGATGCCTCAAGAACCGGGATTACTACATCAGGGTAAAAGGATTTCTCCAGGGGAAAGGTTTCGCGATCGTCCCAGTAGCCCGGGGCCATGATACGACCGGTGGCCGTCTCGTATAGCCGCAGGTTGGTTTCCGACTCATTATCGATGCCCGTCAGCAGAGACCTTATGACAATAAACATCATAAGTCCGTAGGCGATGGCACCGGCGGTTATCATGGTCCGCTTTTTATATCGAGCCAGGTTTTTAAAAGCCATTTTCGGCAGGAAGGTCACATCTTACCTCCTCTCATCGCTCTGGATTTCGCCGTCGTGCAGCTGCACCAGCCTTCCGGCAAAATCCATCACCATGGGATCGTGAGTGGCGAAAATAAAGGTACTCTGATGTTTCTCGTTGAGTTCTTTCATCAGTTCCAGGATTTCTTTGCCTGTGTTGGAATCCAGATTGGCCGTCGGCTCATCAGCCAACAGAATCTCAGGATTCTTAACGATGGCCCGGGCGATAGCCACCCGCTGCTGCTGCCCGCCGGAGAGCTTACCCGGCCGTCGGTTTTCCATGCCTTCCAGACCCACTTCTTTAAGAATGGCCATGGAGCGCTCTTTCGTCTCGGCATCATCCACACCCATGAGGTTAAGACTGAAAGCCACATTCTCGAAGGCAGTGAGAACAGGTATAAGGTTGTAACTCTGGAATACGAATCCAAGGTAATCCCGGCGAAAGGCGGCCTGAGCATCCCTTTTCAGGTCCATCACCGATTCCCCGTTGATTGTGATGTCCCCGGAATCAGCGGAATCAATACATCCGATGATATTCAGCATCGTGGTTTTACCCGATCCTGAAGGTCCGGCTATAGAGATGAACTCACCTCTCTCGATTTCCAGGGAGACACCCCGGAGGGCTTTAACTTCAGTGTCTCCCGCCACGTAGGTTTTAAACAGATCTTTAACCGATATCATTCTGTTCTCCTTCTCCCTTTCCGGGAGACTTTAATTCTTTTTCGTCTGTTTCAGTCGGCGGCTCACATCGTCCCTCCGATCCTTGAGGCAGCACTTCCGGGGTGGCACCTGTCCCGGCTCCGTAGGCGGCGGTCCCCAACACCGTTCCCATATTCATCGTTTCCAGGGCCGATGCCGGGGCCAGGACGAGGCCGCCCTTGTTTCTGATACTCTCGTAAATCATGTTCATCGCACGCAGCTGCAGAGCTGTCGGGTTATCCTTGTATGTACCGGCGGCTTTCCGGTAGGATTCGGCGATATCAGCCTCGGTAGAACCGAGGATTACCCGGGCCGCCCGTTCCCGTTCCGCCTGGGCCTGTCGACTCAGGGCATCCTCCAGTTCTTTAGGAACAAGGATTTCCTTGAACTCCACCGAGATGATGGTGATGCCCCAGGGATTGGTCTTGGCGTCGACTATTTTCTGGATCTCCTCACCCAGGCGCTCCCGCTCACAGAGCAGAGAAGTAAGGGTGTTGGAGCCTATACTGGAGCGAAGGGCCGTCTGGGCGCTCAACGCCACAGCCTGTTCGAAATCCTGTACTTCCAGGATAGCCTTCTCGGCATCCCAGATCATCCAGAAAGCCAAAGCATCAACATGAACCGGAACGGTATCCATAGTGAGGCTCTTCTCAGCCGAGAAGTCGGTCACCCGGATCCGGGTATCCACCATACCGGCGATGGAATCCAGGAGAGGGAAGAGAAATATCACTCCGGGACCTCTCACACGGTGGAATTTGCCCAGACGCAGGATTACAACCTTGTCCCACTGGTTGATCACCTCGAATCCAGGCGCCAACAGAAAACCGAGCGAAAGGATACTCGCAGCGATGGACATACCCATGCCATAAACCACCAATGATGAGGCTGATACCCCTGCAATAATGGCGATTACCACCGGCCAGTACGGGAGGGCAAACAACAAAGCAGTGGCAGCAATAACCCCCATTACCAGATAAGTCAAAGTCTCAGGGTCAGGATCGATGGCAGCCAGGCTCTGGAGAGCCAGGGCTCCGCCGAGGAACAGGAACACGATAAAGACTGATAGTGTGTTAAACCTGAAATGACCTCTGTAACGCCTCACCGAGGAATAATTAGCCTCCGGTGACGGTAATTCGGGACGTAACTGTGCGAACCTCGGAAAATTCATAACTTCACATCCTCCTTGAGGGTATTGAGATGGCCGGTTACGTCATCGATGTTGAAACCATATGACGAGGCATTGGCCAGGAAGGATCGGATCAAAGCATCCAGGATGTCTTTCCTCTCCTCATCGGTGAGATCGATTTTCTTTTCGCTGATGAAGGTTCCCGTACCCTGCTGTGTATTCACGATGCCTCTTATCTCCATCTCGTTATAGGCACGGGCCACAGTATTGGGATTAATCTGCAGATGGACGGCGAGGCTGCGAACCGTCGGTAATTTCGACCCCTTATTGAGCCTCCCGTCGGCAACTGCCATCTCCACCTGTTTGATCACCTGACGGTAATATGGGACACCGCTGGTCTGATCGAGGATGAAATCAAGCCCTCCTGTGTACCTTTCGGCTGTCATTTTCCACCTCACAAGTGATCTGTACTAATAAACTAGTACGATATTGTTTTAGATCAATAATTCCAGGTTGTCAAGGGTTTGTGTGTTTTTTTATGAATTCAGGTCTTGAGTTTAAGAACCTGCCCGCCGAAGGTGAGTGTGGGTAGGAACGCAGATGCAGATACCACTTATATATCCCGACAGCAGATTCAAGGTAATCTGGGAAGTTTACATCCTCGCCATGACTGTCGCCGTCACCATCGTGGCTCCGCTGATACTGGTGTTCCAACTGGTTATGACACCGTTTTTCATCGCATTCGACATTCTGGTAACCCTCACATACACTGCCGATATTGTCATTCAGTTCAACACGGCCTTTAAAGTCCGTCACGAACTGGTCACCGACCGCAAGGCCATCGCCAAACGATATCTTAAGGGATGGTTCTTCCTCGATCTCCTGGCCACCCTTCCCTTTACCTGGATTTTCATTTCCAGCAGGTTCTCCGCACTGAACCGGATCTTCCGTTTCTTCCGCCTGGCACGTCTCTTCAAACTCTTCGGCAGCACAAAAACATTAAACCGGGCCCGGAAACTCAGTTTCGTCAATCCCGCGTTCATGCGCCTTTTCGTCCTGATATTCTGGATTCTTGTGGCGGGCCATCTTGTAGCCTGCGGATGGATCTTCATTGACGGTGTCGGCAAGTACACCTCCGGCGGCGAATACACATCGAACGGTGCGGTGTATCTCGAGGCGTTCTACTGGACGGTCACTACACTCACAACGATTGGATACGGTGATATCACACCGGCCAATCCGGTTCAGTTCTTTTACGTCATTATCATCATGTTCATGGGTGCGGCCATTTACGGTTTCATCATCGGTAATATCGCCAACATCATCGCCAATATAGACGTGGCCAAAAGCCAGTTCCGGGAAAAAATCGAAAATATCGATACCTTCCTCAAGTACCGGGATATTCCCAACGATCTCCAGACACGCATCCATGACTACTACGATTACCTCTGGGAGAGTCGGCGGGGCTACGAGGAATCAAATCTCCTCCGTGATCTGCCCACTTCTCTGAAGACTCAAGTGGCATTCTTCCTCAACCGCGATATCATCGAAAAAATACCCCTTTTCAAGGATGCCTCCCGGGAGTTTATCCGGGATATCATCCTGAACCTCAAACCGGTGATATATACTCCGGGAGATGCCATCATCACCTATGGGGAAATCGGTTACGAGATGTACTTCATCAGCAGAGGGGAAGTGGATGTTACCAACGAGGAAGGCACGGTAACCTACGCCACCCTCACATCGGGGCAGTTCTTCGGAGAGATCGCCCTGCTTCTGAGTACCCCCCGGACCGCAACGGTGAAAGCCCGTGATTACTGCGACCTCTACGTCCTGGACAAGGATACCTTCGACAACATCCTCCAGAGATACCCCCGTTTCGCCAAGAACGTGGAAGAACTCTCGGATGCCAGGAGAAAAGAGCTTGGTCTGGATGGGGAAGAGGCCGATTACATCGAAATCGTGGAAGACGACAGCACAAAAGTTTCAGGGCCTGTTCCTGATACACCGGAAATTCCGATTCACCAACTATTGGAAGATAATGTCGTGAGGATCAGCTGGCTGCCCCTGAGCGGCGCCGACAGCTATGAAATCATCCGACGCTCCACCGGTGAGGACAAATGGAAACGTTTGAGTTCATCGATGCGTAATCCGGTCTATCTCGATCTCCATACAATCAAGGGAGAAGTGACATACCGTATCCGGGGTAACAACCGCCATGGCAGTGGAAAGTGGAGCCCGTCACTGACAATACGAATTTCCTGATTCTCAAGCCGAGGACGGTTCCCGGTCTGAACTTCCGCCGGTGGAAAGGAATCTCTCGGGAATGTGTATTAGATCCCGGGGCTTGGAGCCGTTGGCCGGACCGACGATACCACGCCTCTCCATCTCTTCTACCAGCCTGGCTGCCCGGTTGTAACCAATCTTCAACCGGCGCTGCAGGTAGGATGCCGAAGCTTTACGTGAACTCACCACGATTTCCAGGGCTTTCCCATACATCGGATCGTCGCCGGATACCGATTCGAGCTGAAATTCCTCGTCGTCGTCGATATCGACAAACATCTCATCGTCAATATAGTCCGGTTCACCCAGGGTTTTCACATGGACGGCTATGCGCTCCACTTCCTCTTCGGCGAGGAAAGCCCCCTGCATTCGCGAGGGGAAGGGATCCCAGGCGGAGGTAAAAAGCATATCCCCGCGACCCAGGAGTTTCTCGGCGCCAACAGCGTCGATAATGATACGGCTGTCGGTCTTACTGGCCACCATGAAGGCGATGCGACTGGGGAAGTTCGCCTTAATAAGTCCGGTGATGACATCCACCGACGGCCGCTGGGTGGCCAGGACCAGATGGATACCAACGGCCCGGCTCATGGCCGCCAGACGAGCTACGATAGCCTCAAGTTCCTTACCGCTGGTAGCCATCAGGTCGGAGAATTCGTCAACGATAACCACGATGTAGGGCAGGGGTTCGGTGGCCAGCTTCCTGTTGTTCACTCTCTTATTGAAGGTCTTGATATCCCGGGCTCCCTGAGTGTCCAGGAGGGAGTAGCGCCGTTCCATCTCGCAGAGGCACCACTGGAGAGCCTGAAGGGCTCGCTTGGGATCTGTGATGACCGGGGTGAGAAGATGGGGGATGTCGTTATAGAGCTTGAGTTCAACGATCTTTGGGTCCACCATTATCATCTTCACTTCCCGGGGCGTCCGGGAGTAGAGGATGGATCCTATGAGGGAATTCACGCAGACCGACTTTCCCGAGCCGGTGGCACCGGCGATGAGCAGGTGGGGAGTGCGTGTGAGGTCGATAACCTGATTGCCTCCGCTGTTGTCCTTACCCAGGATGATCGGAATTCCGGTATCAGTCTCCCTAAACTCCTCGGACTCAACCATAGAACTGAAGGATACGATAGCACGTTTCTTGTTTGGCACCTCGATACCCACGGCGTGTTTACCCGGGATGGGGGCAATAATGCGAACCCGGCTGGCGGCCAGGCGCAGGGCGATATTATCCTGGAGATTGACGATGCTGCTGATCTTTACTCCCGGCGAAGGCAACAGTTCCAGCATAGTGATAACCGGCCCCTTGCTGATTCCGGTTACCTTGGCCTCTATCTTGAATTCCTTGAGGGTCTGCTCCAGGATTTCGGCGGACTTCCGGGTGTTATCGTCAATCGATGAAAAATCAGACTCAGGGTAGACGGCCAGAATACCTTCTACAGGTACATCGTATTTCTTGCGTTTCCCGGATCGGGATTTGGGCCTGGAACCGGCGAATATGCCCTGAGGTTCAGTGCCCTGGGGATCAAGTTTTTCCGAGATGTCGGCGAGGTCACGATCTTCCTCTGGCAGCAATTCTCCAATCTCCTCGCACCGGACCGGAAAGTCATTTGATAGAATTTCGTCAGACCTGTTATCTCCGGGTGCGGGGGTGAGGTCTTGAGGCGGCGGGAATGCGGACTGATTCGGTATACCGGCAAACTCTTCGGCGGCAAGGATTGCCCCCCCGGTGAGGGTTCTGCGAATGAGATCCGAAACAGCCGGATCCGCAGAGGGAGAACCGGGAAACAAAGGCTTCTCCGGAGCTGCCTGAAAACGCGGACTGTTGTCCTCCATCGGTTCGGGAGCTTCGGGGAAAGAAGGAAAAGCCATGGCAGGCCGATCTTCCAGTGTAGGTTCTTCAGCTCCGGCTGGATTTTCATCTTCAACATTTTCACTGAGACCGAGATAGCCGAGGATTTCACCGATTCTGAGCTTCAGTTCTTCTATTGTGATCAATGAATCCGCCGGATCGGTATATAGGGATGCCAGTTTTACAATACCCGCAATCTCCATCGCCAGAAGCAAAAAGAACAGAGAGAATGCGGGAAAGCGACCGAAGGCATCTATCAGGACACGGGGTGCCATGACATGAGTTTGGCCGGCTAATACCTGGAACAGCACCGCTGAGGTGAGAAATGGAATAGGTGAGATCCACAGCAGAAGCATCGTCCGCCTGGGCAGGCGTCCCGATTTGATGAGGATACCGCCGACCAGGATCAGTACCGGGATGTACAGCGAGGCCAGGTGAAAGCGGTCAAACAGAAAAACCCCGGGGAGTGCAAGAACGGTCTCGACTTTCAGTACCGCCATGAGAACGACGAGAAAAAAATACGAGGCGATGATGTAACACACATAGGACAGGCGTGCAGGATTTAATCGGCGTTCAGGCATCAGGGGAGAGCCTCCTCCTCTCGATTATCGGAGCTGTCGGCTCAGGGTCTTAGCAGGGGTCTTATATTCCGAAGTAGAGAAGGCCCCAGACACCTGCGGGAATCAGATACAGTGCGAAGATCCACAACCGTCCCCCGGCGATAAGCCGGAGGAGCAGCTTCAAAGAGGCATATCCTGCTGCCAGAGCAGCAGCAAACCCGACAGCAAGAGCAAGTGGAGGAACGGTATCGGAGAGCTCCGCAGCGTCTTTCAGTGATAACAGAAAGGCACCTCCTACGGCAGGAATCGAAAGCAGGAAAGAGAATTCTCCTGCCGCTTTGCGATCCATTCCCCAAATAAGTCCTGTACCGATGGTAATGCCCGAACGGCTGATACCGGGAAACACACCGAACCCTTGAGCGGTTCCCATCAGCAGGGCGCGGCTCCAGCCTATATGCTCAATATCACGGCCACCCCTGGAGCGAATCGTTACGGCCAGGATAACAGCGGTAACGAGAAGCAGCGCCGATACCATGCCCGGAGCCCCCCGGACATCAAGGCTGGAGATTCCCAGTCCGATGACGGCAGTAATCACTGAAGCTCCGGCGAGCTGAAGCGCCAGCAAGAGATTCGGCCGATCTTTTTCTTCATCTTTGCCGGTGATGAATCGAAAGAGTGCCGCAAGTATATTTCCAACCCTTTTCCGGAACACCCAGATGACAACCACCAGGGTGGCGATATGGAGAATCACATCAAAAAGCACCGGTATCTCTTCCAGATCCATCAGGGCCCGAGCCAGCACCAGATGTCCGGAGGAGGAAACGGGAAGAAATTCTGTAATTCCCTGGAGAAGACCCAATAATGCGGCCTGTATGGGGGTCATTTAATTCACCTCAAACATTTCAAGACCCCATTCCTCATGAAGGGAACGGGGAGATTCACCGTCGTA
>JAUVIY010000097.1 GCA_030592625.1 Spirochaeta sp.
CCACGTCATCCACCGCCTGATCCTGACCGAATATCATCCCTTTCAGAGCGCCGGCCAGATTCATCAGACGGTCGGTTTCACCGGCAGATACGGTTTTCTCCGGAATCCTGGCAATTCTTGCGAGAACCTTTTCGATGTCGGAAACGGCAACTCTCGGCAGAAGCCCCTCGTCAACCGGCACCGGTACAGCAGGGGCATCGGAAACCGCTTTTTCATCTGTATCGAAGAGCTCGCCGGATTCCGGTGTTACCACCGTCGTAACCGGGTCTGCCTCAGCAACGGTCTGCTTCTCCTCATGCAGACGCTTCCAGGCTCCGGCTTCATCAATCAGGTCAATAGCCTTGTCCGGAAGGTGCTTTTCATTGAGGAACTGATCCGATAAGTCCACCGCCGCCCTGAGTGCATCATCATCGAACATGACTCCGTGATGCACTTCATATGCTCTCCGTAGACCGAGAAGAATTTGATATGTTTCGTCTTTTGAGGGTTCCGGAACGTCGATGCGCTGGAAACGCCGTGCCAGGGCATGATCTTTCTCGAAGTATTTCTTGAAATCGTCATATGTGGTGGAACCGATACAGCGGAGTTTACCCGACATCAGTGCCGGCTTGAGCAGATTGGACGCATCCATACTTCCGCCTGATGTCGCTCCGGCACCAATAACAGTATGTATCTCATCAATGAAGAGAATTACATTATCCTTTGCTTCAAGATCTGTAAGAACCTTCTTGATCCGCTCTTCGAAATCTCCTCGATATCGTGTTCCTGCGAGCAACGATCCCATATCAAGGGACCAGATCCGAAAATTCTTGAGGAAACGGGGAATATCCCCGTCTACGATCCGTCGCGCCAGCCCTTCGGTAATGGCCGTCTTGCCGACACCGGGGTCTCCGACATGCACCGGATTATTTTTCAGACGACGGCTGAGCACCTGCATCGTCCGCTCGAGGATATCTTCCCTGCCGATGAGGGGCTCCAGTTCTCCCTGTTCGGCCCGTGCCGTCAGGTCCGTTGCGTATTTCTCCAGGGCACCGGCCTTCGCTTTTTTACTCCGCTGGTTTGCAGTCTGTTCATGACTCTCGAAAATATTTCCGATATAATCGACCGGATCAGCCAACTCTTCCTCTTCTTCGTACTCAATCGCCAACCCGTGGGATACAACCTCAAGCAGCCTGATGCGATTGACGCCGGCCTTTCGGAGATAATATGACGCAAAAGAGTCTTCAAGTTCGAAAAGGGCCACGAGAAGATCCGAAGAGGTTATCTCATCCTTACCGGCACTGCTCATATGGAGTACCGTCCTCTCGATAACGGCCTGCCACCCTTCGGTCAGGACAGGTTCAGTATCTTTCACCGTCTCCATGTATCTGGCAAAGTACCCTTCGATGTTTTCCCGGATTTCATCCGGGTCGGCATCGCATTCTTCAAGAATATCCCGGGGATTATCAAATACCAGAGCCGTATACAGAAGATGCTCTGGAGTGATGTATTCATGTCCCTTGTTCCTGGCTTCATGGTAAGCCGCGTTCAGGATTCCCTGAACTTCGTCGGTAGGTCTCATATCAGGCCTTCTCCAATACGCTCCGCAAAGGGAACTCCCGTTCCCGTGCCAACTGGGTTACCTGGGTGACTTTCGTACTTCCTAAGTCATAAGGGTAAATACCAACCATTCCCCGCCCCTTGTTATGCACATCCAGCATTATCTTCGTGGCTTCAATCGGCGGTTTGTGAAATACCGATACCAGTATCTCAACCACAAAATCCCTGGGAGTGTAATCATCGTTCAGAAGAACGACTTTCCACATATCGGGTTCTTTTATTTCTTCTCTTATTTCTTCCAGCACTTCGCTGTTGTTATTTTCTTTCGGATCACCCATATCTATAGAATTTACGACTTTCGCTTCATACTATCAATGCGGAAGTTCGGTTCCACCAATGAAAAGAATTAGCAGCTCTTTGGTTTTACAAAGAATAATCCCTGCGCTATCATGTAAGTTAACTCATGTCGGGAGGCTCCTGATGAAACGTGCCGCCATACTTCTCTTCATTTTCCTGGCTTTTACAATAACTGTAAGCGCTTCGGAGTTATTTTTTGATGATCTTTCGGATGCCCAGCGCTACGATCTCGCGGATGCATATGATCGTGTTGCCGATCGATTCGATGAACTGGACGACACAAAGAGAGCTGAGAGCTTCAGGTCGATGGTCCAGATAATCTTCCCGGGATTCGGCCGGGTTGAACGTCCTGTCCAGGCAGAAGAGCCGGCACGGACTCAGCGTCCGGAACAGACTGCACCCGACCCTGCAGGCGGAGACGCTTCATTTTATTATTTCAACAAGCTTCTACGTGGGATTTTCAATGAGAATATTTCTCTGACTCTCTCGGTTATCGCCGATACCCTCTATCTTCCACTCTTCGATGCCGGAGTGGACAAGGCCATGGTCGCTTCCGAACTGGAATGGTTCTTTTCAGAATACGACGTCACCTCTGTAGCACCTGATGATGTTTTCAGAATGACCACCATGCAAGTGATACCGCTGGACAACGGCTATTGGAGACTGGACATCCAAACTTGGCCCGAGTATGCCGATGTAATCCCGGAAGTCACATTCTGGGCGGAGAAGATGGGCTTCTATTTCCGTAAATTTCCCGAGGGTTGGAGATTGGCGGCTATCGGCCCCGTAGCCTAATCGGCAATATCTGATATCACCAACCTGGATTCAGAAAACACGCGGGGCCTGAATCTACGGACATAACCACAACTCGGCGGTAGATATGCCGCAAAGAGTGCCCGAAACAATGTGATCCGCCGACATCGAGGATACACCTTGAATCGGCGCTCATAAATCCTGCACATCATGGTTGCTTCATCCAGCCAGGGGCAGGGACGTGAATGATCCAGTATCCAGGTTTTATCCTCCTGCCGGACCTTCTCATAGCAGCACAGACCGCAACGGTGGCAGTAGTTGTCCCAACACTTTTCAATATTGAGTAACATGGAATTACTGAAGCAGGGCGAAAGTGCCCGATTCGTCCCGGCCGCTCTTGTTGATATAGATGACTTCGACGGATACCGGCAGAAATTCCCTGCCGTATCCTGAAGAACGGGGAGTCCGCCATACAACGGTATAACGCCCAATTCCGGATTTTCTGATCCGCTCAACGATGATACCACTGCCTTCGGGACGGTACATATAGGATGATTCACCTCCGGTCTGGGCTGCGATGTAGTCCAGCTCCCTGCTGCTGAGACTGCTATCGCTGTATACCGGATAAAATACAATTCCGTTATTCGCCATCAGACGTGCGGTTTCCACCAGACCATAACGGTCAAATGCGGTGGATGACGGCAGCCGATTGATGAATGCAACAACGGCTTTCCGGTTTCTATCCGGAATGATGCGCGTCGCCGCAAGCCTCAGAGCTTCATCCCACAATACGGGTCGATTCCCGACTGATTCCTGAATCACTCCCATGAATGCATCCATACCCTTATCCGGGTTGATGTCGTGTACTACGGCATTATCCCCGGCACCGACTATCGATAGTGAGTCCCCGGCATTAAGGGCGCCGGTCAAATCGTTTACACCTCGAAGAAGAGATTGAACATTTTGATTATCCCCGGACAGATCGATGACGGTGACAACGGAGACCAGATCGTCTTCGGAAGAACTCCAATCGAGTTCCGGTTGACCCAGGGATAGTTCACCATCAAACACGCGAAAATTGGACGCATCCAAGCCTGAAATGGCATGTCCCATTCTGTCTCGAACCGAGATATCAACAACAATATCAGGATAGGCATCCCCCCGGACACGGTCCAGAGTGATATCCAATCCGCCGTATAATGTTGATAGCGGTGTGAGAAGCACAATTCTGTCATTATCAAAATCACATACGGCCAGATTACCGTTATCATCCGGGAAGGCGGAAGTTATCCGATGATTCCCTGATCCGAGGGTCGCTTCCACTTCCAATTCTCCGGATAGAAGATTTATCCTCATAACCTTATTCCCATCGGCAATCAGAAGAAAACCGTCGAGGAGTGAAAGACCTTCGGGAGCCGTCAGTCCCTCTTCTATCAAGGGACCGAGATAATTCCCCGATGGATCGAAGACATCCACCGTTCCTCTCAGTGAATCGGCAACATAGACTCTGTCTCCGTCACATGCGATCCCCGATGGTCCATCGAAACCTTCGAATCGACCACCGGCTTCAAGGCTCAGGATATGCTGTCCGTCGAGATTCCATTTCGCCACACGTCGATTTCCCCAGTCACTGATATAAACAAAATCGCCGTCCGTCGAAAGAGCCATGTATTGGGGGCCTAGGAATTGCCCTTCTTTCCTTCCGGTTTCCCCCCATGTTTCAACTCGATATCCCCGGTTGTACCCCGCCATGGACAGGACCGAAATCCGGTCGGATTGGAATTCGCTGACCAGGAGACGGTCGTCAGCGGTCGGCAATATGTCGAACGGTCTGTCAAATCCCTCCAGACCGCCTTCATAACGCTCCACCAGGGTGCCGTTGGCATCAAGCCGTATCAATTCTCCTCCGGCATAGGAAGCCACCAGGAGAGAGCCTGAACCGTCACCGGCACTCCGTACCACGGTAGGTCTTTCAAAATATCTGATATTGTCCTCGAAGCCATGAAAGGCCACGAGAGGAATCCACTCATCGTCTACGGGAATTTCCTCTTCACCCGACAAGCGCCTTCTTAATTGTTCCGCCCGATTCTGCAGAGATGTGGAAGCCAGCCCGTCGTCTGCCAGACGATCCCAAACTTTCAGAGCGGCATCCTCCATTCCTGAACGCCAATATGAACGACCGAGCCACTCACGGATACCGGGATCGGCAGGATTCAGAGTTACGGCTCTTTCCAGAGCCAGAAGGGCCTTGCCCGGCAATCCATCGTTATAGGAGATGACTCCCCAGCGCCATTCTTCCAGGGCCTGGACGGCTTCAAGACTGACATCCTGGGCACCGGCAAAGGGAACTGCCAGGATTCCGATCAGCAGGAGAAAGGCCGCGATACGGCGATCAGTTGTAATCCGGCTGTTCATGGGTCCTAACGGCCTCCAAATGACCTTTGATAATCTCGTCTCCCGGACAGCTTGAAAGCGCTTCGGTAAGATAGCGGACAGCCTCCGAAGTTTTGCCGGTCCGAAACAGTGCCCAGCCCAGGGAATCACGATATGCCATGTTCTCCGGAGCCCTCTCGACAGCTTTGCGGCACAATTCAACGGCCGCATCTGGGTCCTCACCACTATCCGCAAGCAGATAGCCCAGACCGTTAACGGCGTTGGGATTCTCATCATCGAGTTTAAGGGCTTCACGATAGCTTTCAAGGGCAAGATCCGTCCGATCCTGCCGCCATTGACAATATCCCAGAGCAGACCAGGCCTGAGGTGATTCGAATCCTTCCTGAAGTACTTCCCTGAGCTGCTGTTCGGCTCCTTCTATGTCATCACCTTCCACCAGCAGCCATGAGAGAAGCATTCGAGCCTGATACATACGGACCAGATGGCTGTCCCGACTGATAACCTGTTTGAGCAATCTCATGGCCTCTTCGGGTTCACCCAACCGGACATGACAGAGACCCATGTAATAAGCCAGCTCCGGATCCTCTGCCGGATCTGTTTCTTCAGCCAGGAAAGTCTCCAATGCAGCGGAGTAGCGGCCTTCCTTATAAAGAAAAAAGCCGTCTTCCCTGAAGTTCACACTCATATTCCCCTCCATTCCATCCTATCATGAATAGAGATGCTTGGGGCGAAAGACGGTTCAACGGCAACAGGGCTGACGGAAATATCCCCATTGAATATGGTTCGGGTGTCTGTTCCTTCATCATCAGAAGACTCGATAGCAGCAGGCTGCAGGAACCAGTACTCCCCGCCACGAGGCGATCGAAAACTTACCATTTCGTCTTTATACCGTCGTTTTCCCGGTCGAGTAATCACAACTTGGGAATCAGTCTGATAATTTTCGGGCCAGTTGATGTTGAGAAAGCGGTCTTCATCCCACATGTCGATCAGGTTTTTCAGATTTCCGGAAAGGAAAGATGCAGCCTTTCCGTACTCCCACGGCCCGGTGAATGATGCGATTGAGATGGCTACCGATGGTATGCCCCTGAGTGCGGCTTCACGAGCCGCGGCACAGGTTCCGGAATACAGAATATCGGTTCCCAGATTGGGTCCCTTGTTAATTCCGGAAATCACCAGATCCGGCAATCGGGGAAGTAGGACCTGAATGCTCAGATTCACGCAATCCACCGGCGTACCATGTACGGTATAATGCCGATCCGGAAAACGATTGAGTTTTATTCCTTCGTTCAGAGTTATACTGTGGGATTGACCGCTCATTTCCCGTTCTGGAGCGACTATCCACACATCATGAGTATTTCTCAGCTCGCTCTCCAGGGCGTCCAGCCCCGGAGCGCCTGGTCCATCGTCATTTGTCAGCAGTAAGATCATTATGTCATCAATCCGGAAGATGAATCCGTGCACCTTCTCCAGGCTCTACTTGGAAAACACTGGCTTTAAAACCGAATATACGGTCGTATTCCTCCAGGCGTTCTTCGTAATTGCTTTTGAGTTTACCGTCCATGAGAGTTACCGTACAACCACCATATCCGCTTCCTATCATCCTGGAGCCAAATATTCCGCTGGTTTCAACCGCCCTTTTAGCCAGCCAGTCAAGCTCCGGACAGGAAATTTCCAGAAGGTCGCGCAGGCTTTCATGAGATCGAAATAGAATACGTCCGGCCATATGAAAGGAACCGTTATTAACGGCCTTGAGGAATTCATGGATTCTTGTATTCTCTTTAATGACATGGAGGCAGACCCGCCGGGATCGTTCGCTCAAACCTTCTATTGTGCTGGAAAGATCATCTCGTGAAAGATCCCTGAACAGCATACCTGAGTTTCCCATATCCAGTGCTTGTACACAGTCCCTGCAGGACTCGTCAATCTCACCCTTTTCTTCATCACTCATACTTTCCGGTACCCTTGAGTCTGTAACGAACAGGGCCGCAGGCGGTCCGGGGAACTTCGGATATTCAACTTTCAGGGAATGAATATCAAGAAGTGTGAGATGGCCGGCCCTGGCGTAATATGACACCATCGGAGAACGGATACCTTCATGAAGGTTCATAAATCGGCTTTCCGATGATCGAGCAGACTCTATGATCTGAGCTTCCGACATATCCAGGGAAAACAGTTCTTTCATCGCACAAACCGTGGCTACCGTGAGTGCAGATGAAGATGCCAGCCCAATACCCATGGGAACTTCACTGAACAGAGTGAGATTCAGCCCCCTGATATTAAATCCCATATGGATCAGGGCATCTATAACGCCCTTACTGTAATTCGCCCAGCGGTCCTCCCGTTTGTATTTGAGTCCTGCAATAGTGGATTTCTTTCGTTCATTGAGATTAGCCGAAAAAAACCTGAGTGAATTATCAGGCCTGAGGGATGCTGCGATATAGAAGCGTCGGTCGATAGCGAGGGACAGTACATAACCCTGACTCACCTCACCGTGTTCACCCAGCAGATCGATCTTACCAGGAGCGCTGGTTATTACGGTGGGTCTTTCGCCGTATTCCTTCTCGTGATGTATTGTGATCTGGTCAATCAAATTGGCCCGCCGTCTCCTATGAGAATACCCGTATGTGTTACCCGAAGGTTAATCAAGATAGTACGCCGAGATCGGGCCGGAATCAAGAAAAGCCTTTCATTTTAGCAAGGCTGCATACTGAAATGTATCATACCCTAGAGTAAAGCCCTAGAGAAACTACTGTTTCATTACTCTCATTAGATTGGGAATCGGGTGAGTATATAAAGATTTTTACAGGGCAAGAAAAAAGGGTAATCCCCGATTCCGTGGACAACCCTTTTTCCGTCGATTTGAAAAGCCGTTCGGCTATTTTGACTTGATGCCGTACTTCTTATTAAATCTCTCAACCCGGCCGGCGGTGTCCACCAGTTTCTGCTTACCGGTGAAGAAAGGATGGCAACTGGAGCAGATCTCAATCTGCATGTCACCGACCGTCGAAAACGTTTCAAATGTATTGCCGCATACGCAGGATACTTTTGCGGGTTTGTAATCCGGATGGATACCATTCTTCATAGCTTTAATCCTATTCTGTCGGTGACACTACAGGTCGCGCGCTGTCCCCGATGTATTCATTCCCTTGAGAAACGCCTCATTATTCTTGGTCTTCCGCATCTTGTCAACGATCATTTCAGCAGATTCCATGTCATCCAACGGGCTTAATACCTTTCTGAGAACCCATATCTTATTAAGTTCAAAATCGGTCAGTAGAAGATCTTCCTTCCGGGTGCTCGACTTTTTGACGTTGAAGGCAGGATAGATGCGTTTATCAGCAAGACGGCGATCCAGAACGAGCTCCATGTTACCGGTACCCTTGAATTCTTCGAAGATTACCTCATCCATACGA
>JAUVIY010000384.1 GCA_030592625.1 Spirochaeta sp.
ACGGTCTTTCGATACAATCATCATTTATCCCAGCAGGTCATTGGATTCCATCGAAGATCCGAAGGAAATCGCAGCGATACGCAAGATCAGCATTCCCATCAATCAAGCTGCCATGCGGGAAATGATTAATCGGAAGCATAATTGCCGGATTATCCTGGTATTCCCCGCCGGTACCCGTTATCGCCCCTGGAATCCGAGTTCCCGGAAGGGCGTCAGAGAAATACATTCTTACCTTAAAACTTTCGATAATGTGATATTCCTGGCCATCAATGGCAACGCTCTTCCACCCGATGCGTCCGGCGACATGACCCAGGACCAGGTCGTTGAAGACCTGATGATTCTTTCCTGCTCAGATATTGTCCGCGGCCGCGAATTTCGCAAAACAGCCGAAGAGTCGACACCGGAAGGCAAAGACCCCAAACAGCACATTGTAGACCGAGTGATGTTTGAACTCGAGGCAATAAACAACCGTGTTGAACCGGAACGGCTTAAAGAGAAACGTTTACTGAAGAATTAACGGCCAGTGTGGTGTCCCGTAAATTCGCAATGCTCCCGGACAGTCCCGCTTCCGGAAAGTGACGCTCATATTCGGATTTATTTACGGGACACCATGCTAAGAAGACTTTCGCCACCATGTCATTACCGGGGCAAATCCGATGCGCTCGAAGTAGGGATTCAGAAGCTTCCCTGACGTTCCGGTTCTGACACTCAGGATCGTCGCTCCTTTATCACTCGCCCTTTCCATGGATTTACCGGCAAGCATGCGACCGATACCCAGCCCTCGGAACTCCGGCTGCACATAGACTTGAATCAGCCGTCCTTCAAGTCCACCGGGCTCCCCTTCAATGACAATCCAGGAAAATCCCACTATCTCACCTGATGGACTCTCGGCAACGATAACGTCTCCGTCTTCAAGTTCGGCATCTCTACGTTCACTCGCCATGGCTGAACAACGTTCATCAGGAGAAAGTTCCGGATAATCCTCCGTTACCGCTACCTGATCCCAATCCCGAATGGATTCCCAGTCACCGGATTTTGCTTCACGTACGGCAAAATCAGTCAAAGCCAGGTCTTCCCAATCCTCAGGCTCCGGTCCAAGGTCCTCTAAAGCCAATGCTTCCGACC
This sequence comes from Spirochaeta sp., assembly GCA_030592625.1. Lineage (GTDB taxonomy): Bacteria > Spirochaetota > Spirochaetia > DSM-2461 > DSM-2461 > UBA2779. Next base: position 1,126 of record JAUVIY010000384.1, read on the forward strand.
ACCTGGAAAGCCAGGATAAGGCCGTTTTCCTCATTTCCCTCTTTTTATGGCGTCGCCAGAGACCCTCCAATTCCGGTCTTTGTTTCAATGCATCCTTGAATTGCCGAAATACACCGGTGCCTGAGTGCAATATGTCGAGCAGCCTCTCTTTGAACACTGTATCCGGCAGTGTGCCGGCAAAACCATCCATCAGTCTGTAACCTTCAGTAGGACCCCACGGCGGTATGGGAATGGAAGTACCGTCAATTTCCTGTTCCCGGCGAAGGTTACCGTCGGAAAGATCAAGAAAAAGCCGGTTTTTCTGGTTTTCCATCCCGTATACAACCCTCTCGAGAATCTCTTCGGTAACTTCCAACCGTCCTTTATCCATTAAGTCATCCTATCTCGGAATTACCACAAGCGACACTCCTCTGTTCCTTTTTCTATGGCTATTGATGCTGAGAATCGTGTACGGGGCCGGCCAAGCACGTTAATACGGTGAAATGGGGGGTATGACCGCTTGACCCTCCCCCCTTCGACAAACGATATTTGGGGTCGAGAACTTCCATAGGAGAAAATAAAAAATGGATACTATTGAATACGTTGAAGCGCGTGAAATCCTCGACTCCCGGGGCAATCCCACCGTTGAAGTCGATGTTATGCTGGCCGACGGCTCTTTCGGTCGTGCCGCCGTACCCTCCGGCGCCTCCACCGGCGTCCACGAGGCTGTTGAGCTGCGTGACGGCGACAAGAACCGATACCTGGGCAAGGGCGTCCTGAAAGCCGTTGAAAACGTCAACACTGTCATCGCCGATGCCGTCATCGGCCTCTCCGCACTGGATCAGGTTGATGTCGACCGCACCATGATCGAACTGGACGGTACCGAGAATAAGAGCAAGCTCGGCGCCAATGCCATCCTCGGTGTTTCCATGGCTGTAGCAAAAGCCGCTGCTCAGCACCTCGAAATTGATCTTTTCAAATATCTCGGTGCATTCCACGCTAGTGTCCTGCCTGTACCCATGGCCAACATCATCAACGGCGGTTCCCACGCCGATAATTCGGTGGACTTCCAGGAATTCATGGTGATGCCCGTCGGGGCCGACTCCATCCGACAGGCCATTCAGTGGGTCGCCGAAATCTTCCACAATCTTAAAGCCCTGCTGAAAGCCGCCGGTCACTCCACCGCCGTCGGTGACGAAGGCGGATTCGCTCCCAACCTCAAGAGCAACGAAGAAGCCCTGAAATTCATCATGGATGCCATTGAGAAGGTCGGTCTGAAACCCGGAGACGACGTGATGATCGCTTTGGATCCCGCCGCCTCGGAGTTCTCCGAGAAACAGGCCGACGGCTCCTACATCTACGAACTCAAGTGGTCCACCGGTGAGAAGCTCTCCAGTGCCCAGATGGTCGATTTCTGGGCCGACTGGGTGAAGCGCTATCCGATTATCTCCCTTGAAGACGGCATGAACGAAGACGACTGGGACGGCTGGAAATTGCTCACCGACAGAATCGGCGACACATGTCAGGTGATGGGAGACGATCTCTTTGTCACCAACACCAAGCG
>JAUVIY010000184.1 GCA_030592625.1 Spirochaeta sp.
GGAGTTCAAGGATCGGGTATTCGCAGAATACAGCCGGCAGGCGGATATCAAAAAAATTGACGCAGGCCGGGGACTGATTCACGGTTTTGCCGAGGATTTTATCGACGACCCGTCACCCCGACTGATTTTGAGTCATACAGAGGGAGATCTGAGCCCCGCCGAGAAGGAAATCGGTGCCAGTGTTTCATTCGGACAGGTTGATATTCTGATTCCCGACCGGGGAGACCGGCTCCGGGATATTTCGGCGATTCTGCTGAATCAAACTGTCCCGGGACTACTCAGGGACGATTATAATCTTCTGCTCAACGGGAAGGTGCAGCATATAGCCCCCGGAACTCCCATCGTCAAAAAGGACAGCATTCCCGAATCCCTGTTGCTCATCATCACAGGTACCGTGGATGCCCTCTCTACCGAATATATTCCTGCCGTCCGTTATGCCGCCGGAAGTCTCATCGGTGAACAGGAATTTCTGACACAGAACCCCGCAGGATGTACGTACCGTTCCCGGAACCATGTCAAAGCCCTGCGCATTCCCGCCGACCTCTATGTCCATGCCCTCAGCAAGTCAAAAAAGATTGAAAAGCGCCTGATGATCCTGGAAGGCCGGCGATTCCTGTACTCGGGTTTGTTTCCGGGGCATGTTGTCTCATGCCCAAGACTTGACGAAATCGCCAAAGAGATGAAGGAAAGGTCCTGGAAAAAAGGAAAAAAAATCAAACCCGGTAAGGATGAACTCTATATCCTGAAGAAAGGATCGGTTATTGAGACCGGCAAAAACGGTGAACACATTCTGGAAGAGGGGGAATGGCTGAATCTGCAATCGGTTCTTCCATTTGTCTCTATTCAGGCCGAGGTTTCCTGGTTGGTCCGCTCCGCCTCAATAATCGCCGTACTTCCAGGACAACTGGTAAGGAACGTTCCGGTGCTCGGATGGACCCTGGCCGAGTCCCGACCCTGTCTTGACGATTGATATCGTATATGTCAAATTTATTTCCTGATACCGGGCGGGGAAGTGAGGTAAAAGCCTCCACGGTGCCGCCGCTGTTAACGATGAGGTTCGGACAACTCCCCTGCTGTGAGGGTCACGGGATAATCTCCTGGAAGGCCGTTCCGCTGCCGTTGAATCGTGAGTCAGAATATCCTCCCGGTTTCAAATCCAGTACTTGTAGTGCACGCGCAGGCACCAGGGAGTATTCATGGTTTCATCTGCGAAATCCCTTTCGCTTCGTTCCATCGTTTTTCTTCTGTTTTTCTCCATGGCAGTGTTTCCCCTGCCGGCCAGGGGAAACGCTGAACCCGACCGGGTTCAAGGTGAAATCCGTATTATGGATTATTACGGCCGTGAAATCGTCCTTGGCGAAGCGGCCGAAACCGTTATTTCACTTTCTCCGGGAATTACAGAAACGGTATTCGCCCTGGGCTACGGTCACCGGCTGGTCGGTAGGACATCATACTGCGACTACCCGGCTGAAGCCGCTTCTGTACCTTCACTCGGGAGTCTCACAGAACCGGATATCGAAGCAATTGTTGCTCTTTCTCCCGATGTGGTAATCGCATCGACTCATTTTCCGGAAGATGCCCTTAACAGGCTCATTGATGCCGGACAGAACGTCGCGGTACTGATGGGGCAGGAGTCTTTCCAAGGCACCTACGACGGTATTCTTCGTCCTGTTTCCGAACTTCTCGGTGATCCGAAGGCCGGGGAGAAATTAATTTCGTCCATGGAGGCCACCGTTACCGATGCGCTGATAAAAGTGGCCGCTTTCTCTGAAAATCCCACGGTTTATTACGTTGTCGGTTTCGGAGAAGGCGGGGACTGGACCGCCGGCGGCGATACCTTCATCGGCCAGATGATTGAAATGGCCGGAGCGGTGAATATTGCCGCCGATGTCAGCGGTTGGGCATTCAGTATCGAATCAATTGTCGACCGCGATCCTGATCTGATTCTTCTCCCCGGCTGGGCAGAGGCAATATTCGTAACTACCCCGATTTATTCGGATCTTCGGGCAGTCGGAAACGGCAATGTCATAGTAATCGACGAGAATGCCATAGTACGGCAGGGTCCTCGACTCGCTGACGGTTTTGCGAGTCTGGTGGACATTATCGGCTCTGTTCATTGACCGGTAAAAAAACATGGATGGCGGGCGTTCCCGCACTGGCTGCAGTAATTCTTCTGGCCGTCAGTTACGGTTCAGTCCGAATCCCTATCGGCGATATCCTGGCGATTCTGGCAGGGCAGGGTGATGGTCTTCCGGATACATGGAGCGTGATACTTTGGAAAATCAGGATTCCCAGGACTCTCGCAGCGGCTCTTGTGGGCGGTGTTCTTGCAACCGGTGGTGTCTCCTGTCAGGGTTTGTTCCGTAACCCGCTCTCAGAACCATATCTGCTCGGTATCAGCTCGGGTGCGGCTCTCGGTGCCACTATAGCCATCGTTGTCGCACCGGTTTCAGGTGGTGCCGGTCTTGGAATTATCGGTTCGGCGGCCTTTATGGGAGCCATGACAGTGACAGTTGCCGTATTCATTGCGGCCGGACGGGGGGCTTTCAAGATTCCATCAACCCTGCTTCTCTCGGGAATCGCCATTGCATTTCTGTGTCAGGCGATAATCTGGCTCCTGATGACCTTCAACAGGGATCAGGTGGAGCGTATTACGTTCTGGACCCTGGGCAGCCTCTCTTCGACCGGATGGTTCAAAGTGCTATGGCTCACCGCCATCACGATTCCGGCAACTATCGTGCTGGCAAGTATGGGGAGAGTTCTGGACATTCTGTCGACCGGATACGATAGTGCTCACGGCCTGGGAGTTAAACCACAAAGATCTGCGGCCATCATCCTGGCATTCACGTCGCTTGGTACTGCGGCAGCCGTGGCCGTAGCAGGAAGTATCGGTTTTATAGGGCTGATGGTTCCTCATGTGGCCAGGTTCCTGGGGGGGCCATCTCACAGGAACCTTGTCATCAGATCCTGGTTCGGTGGTGCTATCCTGCTGGTTCTGGCCGATCTGGCGGCACGTACCGTCAACCCACCGGGAGAAATACCCGTTGGAATTGTGACAGCACTGCTCGGTGCACCGTTCCTTTTAATCCTCGCCAGAGGCAAAAAGGGCGAAGGACGTCTGGATGGCTGAAATACCTGTAACTCTGGATTGCGTCAGGTGGCGGCCTCAATCAGGTACTTTTGAGTTCGGACCTGTCTCATTGGAGGCCGAAGCGGGAAAGTTCATTGCTCTTGTGGGCCCTAACGGTGCCGGGAAAAGCACCTTGCTGAATCTTGTTTCAGGTATCATTACTCCTGATGAAGGTAGAATCGACCTGTTCGGAAAGGCTCATTATGAATGGACAGCCCGCGAAAGAGGACGTCTTATGGCCTTTCTTTCACAGGATCCTGAGAGACCCTTCGGTTTCCCAGTTGCTGAATACATCGGTTTGGGACGTTTTCCCCATGTCGGTCCCTTCAGAAGCCTGGGAAAACGGGACTGTAGAATTGTTGATGAAGAAATTACAGCCTGGGGTCTTGAATTTCTTGAATCAAGAGCGGTAAGCAACCTCAGCGGTGGTGAATTTCAGCGAGTTCGTCTTGCCAGAGCCCTGGCACAGGAGCCGAAAATACTTCTTCTGGATGAACCTGGTAATCATCTCGATCTTTCAAGCCGTATGGGAATTCTGAATCGGCTTCGAGAAGAGTCCGGGGCCGGACGATGTGTGATGGCGGTGCTGCACGACGTTAATGACGCACTCCTGTATGCCGATCAGGTCTGGCTGGTCGCCGATGGACAATTGCTCTGCTCCGGCCCACCACAGGATATCCTGCAGCCGGAAAAACTGGCTCAGGTTTACGGAATTAAACTCACTCCCTTTACAAACGGTGAAGGTTTGATGATGCTCGGTGTTCCGTCCTTCGTTCAGTAGGTCATAACCGGATTGACAAAATAAACTTCAGCATCAACCGTGCTGACACCCTTGATGTCCTTGGCGGCGCGTTCGCATCGGGCGGCATTCTCCCGTACCGTAACGGTTCCACGAATGGTGATATGGCCTTCATCGGCATCCACTTCCAGCAGGTCTACAGGAATACGATCCACGTAGAGTATGCGATTTCTGACGATCTGTGCCGTCAACCGGTTCTTGAGGACCTTCCCCCCGGTCTCCCGTTCTGAAGGAGATGCCTTGTATGCTTCACGAATGATTCCCGCAGACAATGGAGCATCCAGATTGTCGGTGCAGAGTGTGAGATTATAACTGGCCGGATCGGACCAGTGACCACCGAAGAAGAACCTGCTGAAACCGTTTCTGTCATGATCGGACTTCCGACAGTAGCGGTCGGCGGTTTTCTGGTCGCACTCCAGGATATCGGTGAGGCGGGCGACTCGAACGTCATGACTGGCAATAAGCCTGACTCGGAATGTGCCGGGTACTCCATTCAGAATGAACTGGCCGCCTCTCCCGAGTATGACGACATTTCCTGAAGACGCTGATTCGAGCATTGCCGTTCGAAGTCGATCGAGATAAACATCCTTGCCGGTGGTGAAATTCTCCCAGAATGACGGACTATGCTCATCGAATCGATCCAGGGGAATGTCCGGGAACCCTTCACCGTCGATGGTTTCTTCCATCGCGTTCCGGTCCAGCAATGTGTACTGGAGTTTTTCGGCCAGGAGGCGGGCGGTCTCGTCACCAAGGCTTCCCGTCTCACGAGATACGGTGATAATACTCATTTAATGCCTCCCCTTCCCATAAAGGGAAGGTCTACCTGCCATTAATTGTAATACTACGAAAACTGATCTGCCATGAAACTTAGGGCGGGAAGTTCTTAAATCCGGTCTGAATTCCACATTCAAGGGTATTGAACAACCCAGTTAACCCGGAAATCTCACCAGCAATTCACCATTGCGTTCATTTTGAACTACTATAACAATTTATTGGATATAGTGGAGAATCAGTGTGTGAAAATGAAACACCATTGTGAATTGCCTGGTCGTTGGCTGCGCCAACTGCTCGGCCCTGCATCCTGGCTGGCCCTTCGGGCGGAGAAATCGGCGCAATACCATACAGCGGCGTACCGCAGCGCAGCAAGGAACGCTGCGAGCATGTGTCAGCAGCGACTTGCAGTATACCTGATACCTTTGGTGTCCCTCTCCTTGTCTCGGCAATATCCGCACCAGTGCGGCTACTGCTCTCGACTGCGTCGGTGGTACAGCTGCGTCTTGCTTCCTTGGCTTTGCGCCGATTTCTCTCGTGAGATTTCCGGGTTAAGGCTGCGCAAGCGAGAGCGGCTGCGCCGGCTGATAGACCGGTCTGTTGAAAATTACCAATCAGTCTGAAACACTGCGGATTTTTTTTGCCCTGTTCTCCATCTCAAGTTTCAGGGCATTCCTGTCGGACCCAAGAGATCGGGCGATAAACAGGAACAGTAACCCGCAGGGGATCCACCATAGGGTGGCGAAATTCAATGTGAACAACATGGAGCTGCACGCCATCATCAAACCCCCGATGGCCGGGCCGAATCCCTGGCCAAGATTGTCGGTAATGTTGAAAACGGCAAATACACTGCCTCTCCGCTCAGGTGGATTCACATTCATCAGAATAGCTTTAACGTTGGCTGAAGCTGTGGATACAAGGAAACCGGCGCTGAA
>JAUVIY010000224.1 GCA_030592625.1 Spirochaeta sp.
AGCTTTAATCCTATTCTGTCGGTGACACTACAGGTCGCGCGCTGTCCCCGATGTATTCATTCCCTTGAGAAACGCCTCATTATTCTTGGTCTTCCGCATCTTGTCAACGATCATTTCTGCAGATTCCATATCATCCATCGGACTTAATACCTTTCTGAGAACCCATATCTTATTGAGTTCAAAATCGGTCAGTAGAAGATCTTCCTTCCGGGTGCTCGACTTTTTAACGTTGAAGGCAGGATATATGCGTTTATCAGCAAGACGGCGATCCAGAACGAGCTCCATGTTACCGGTACCCTTGAATTCTTCGAAGATTACCTCATCCATACGACTTCCGGTTTCGATCAGGGCGGTGGCTATGATAGTGAGACTTCCACCATTCTCAATATTACGAGCAGCTCCGAAGAATCGCTTTGGTTTATGAAGGGCATTGGAGTCGACACCACCGGACAGGATTTTCCCGCTGGTTGGCACTGTCTGATTATAGGCCCTGGCCAGACGAGTAATGGAATCCAGGAGGATGACAACGTCCTTCTTATGCTCTACCAGTCTGCGGGCTTTCTCCAGGACCATCTCGGCCACCTGGACATGCCGTGCGGCCTGTTCATCGAAGGTGGAAGCGATCACTTCACCCTGGACACTACGCTGCATGTCGGTAACTTCTTCCGGACGTTCATCTATGAGAAGAACAATGAGATTCACGTTGGAATGATTTTCGGTAATCGCATTGGCAATTTTCTGAAGAATCATCGTCTTACCTGATTTGGGAGGAGAGACGATGAGTCCCCTCTGGCCCTTACCGATGGGACAGAAAAGATTGATGATCCGAGTAGTGGGATCCCCGATCCGGGTTTCCATATCCAGTCGCTCAGTAGGATAAAGCGGGGTGAGGTTCTCGAACGAAACTCGGGTTTGAGCAACAGAAGGTTCGTCAAAATTGACATTCACGACCCGGAGCATGGCAAAGAAGCGTTCCCCTTCCTTAGGTGACCGGATCTGCCCGTAAACCGTATCACCGGTTTTGAGATTGAAAAGACGGATCTGGCTGGGAGAGATGTAGATATCGTCGGTACCCGGGAGATAGGAATTCTGCGGAGAACGCAAGAATCCATATCCGTCCGGTAGAATTTCCAAAGAACCGTAGGCATAAATCACGCCGCCCTTATCGATATGTGTAGTAAGGACCTGGAAAATGATTTCCTGCTTCTTGAGTGGTATCAGATCCTCTTTCTTCAGTCCCAGATCTTCAGCCATTTCCCGTAATTCGGGCATGGTGTTATTAGATAGGTCATTGATCTGAATTTTCGGAGCATCAGGATCATGCTTCGGACCTTGTATCGGTCTGTTGCCGCCTTTTTTCCCCCGGCGGCGGCCCCTTGGAGCCTCATGTTCATACTGTTTTTCGACTTCGGCTTCTACTTTCTCCGGCGGGGAGGCAATTGATGAGACCTGGGCTTTATCATCACCGTTTTCTGAATCTTCTTTTTTCTCGATTCGAATTTTCTTGCGGACCTTTATCTTGGCTGGTGTCTTTGCGGCATCAGATGATTCTTCAGCGTTATCGACAACATCGCCGGATGCAGCTTCAGGCACAACTTCAGCCGGCACCGTCTCAGGTGCAGTCTCTACAGGACCGTCACTATTCGTTGAGATGGTTTCACTTGCCGAATTCTCCGGTTTCTCCCCATCCGGGAATCCCCCATCGGTTCCGTTGATACCAGTCGCTTTGATAACGATGGCCTTCTTGCTGCCCTTTTCCACGGCAAACATTGCTCCGGCGTTACCTTCCTGCAAATCCAGTTCGCTCTGTTCTGGTGAGCTGTCAGACACGAGTTGATCCTTTTTAATTACAATACCCATGAAATCTCCGTTAACGGGACAATCTCCCGCCGGGTGCATGGTAAATATGTTCTGATTTTAGAACCCATATGCGGCGCATACAGGACATTATGCAAATAGACATGAACGATTCGTCTTGAATCGCGACAAAGTTAATATAGTAACAGGCAGCCTCACCTGTCAAGGCAACTGGGGCACAGTCGCTCAGCTATGTTTCACAATCAGCTGAAGCAGACCCTTCATTGCCTCAAATGCGGTTTTTCTTCGAATCGAATCCCTGTCGCCGCTGAAATGAAAAGAACGAGCCGATACGATCCCTTCCGGATCACACCAGGCGATCCATACCGTGCCTACAGGTTTCTCCGGCGTCCCTCCCCCGGGACCTGCAATACCTGTGACGGCAAGAGTCCAGTCCACACCACTGTGTATACGCATGCCCCAGGCCATGGCTTTGGCCACTCCCTGGGAAACAGCACCATCCTGTTCAAGAAGACGGGAATCCACTTCCAGCATTGTGATTTTGGCTTCATTGGCGTAGGTAACAATACCGCCCCATACGACGGCAGAACTACCGGGTACGGTCGTTAATAAGGCCACAATACCTCCGCCGGTACATGATTCAGCTGTGGCGACGGTTTCGCACCTGTCGGTAAGAACTCTGATGATTTCAGATTGAATGTCAGTTGACACGAAGGATGGTCTTCTTCAGACGATCCAGGGGCATCGTGAAAATATCCACCCCGGAAGGGTCTGTGAGCATTTCGCAAAGACCCCGAAAACCAGTGCCCTCGGCCATTATCAGGTTGGGGCATCGAATATTACCAATAATCTGACCACCAGAAAGAAGCTCAAGCCTTTCGGTGGCGGTGACATTGCCATGTATGATACCACCAACCACGAGGGTGCCGACACTGATATCTGCAACAACTTCGGCCCCGGTTTCCACCATAAGGAACCCCGGAGATTCGACAGCACCTTCGAACCTGCCGTCGATCTTCAAAGAATCCTGAAATCTCAGAACACCGTTGAATTTCGTCTCTTCACCGAGAACCGTTCGGACTTTGTATACGGGGCTTTCTATTAGTCGAGGCATAAATACTCTGTTATTTGGTTTCCATCTGGTTAACGCCGTCCCAGCCTTCGGCAGGAGGATCTTTGATATATTGCTTGCATCGGGCTACAAAAATATCGGAGGGCGTGTCCGTAGGATCGGCTTTGTAAGCCGCATCGAAATACTTCAAAGCTGCAACGAATTCACGCTTTTTATAGAGTTCACGCCCTTTTGCAAAGAGACGGATGGCCTTCCTCTTTGCGTCGTTGATCATGCCATTTCACCCGTGGGGTTGTGCAGTTCCCGGAAATGCTCACGAAAACGTTCTTCCAACTCCTGGAGTGACAATTCCGCATTTCTGAAATTTCCTTCACTTTTCTGCAGGCTCTTTACCTCGTCTTCCAGTCCGCCGAGGGCCGCCAGGGTCTGTTCGGCTTCAGCCATTACCTGCCGTTTGAAGGATTCCACCGCTTCGGAATCAGAAACATCCAGAGACTTCGAAGATTCAACCAGACCGAGGACCGGTGATTTGAGATGCTCGGTGAAATACATAAGGGATTTGTTCAGCGAATCGGTGAGAGCCAGCCTCTTTTCCCGCAGAACAACCTGTTGGGACAGTTCATGATTCCTCAGGACGGCACGTATACGTGCCAGGACTTCCGAGAAATTAAAGGGTTTGATGATATAGTCGTCGATCCCGAGCTCGAAACCTTCGATTTTATCTTTAACCGCATCCATGGCCGAAAACATGATAATCGGGATATCGCGGAATTCTGAAAACGCATCATCTTTCTTGAGCATTTTCGTAAGTTCCCATCCTGTGAGACGTGGCATGATATTATCGAGGATAATAAGATCGGGTACATGTTCCCGAATCATCTCAAGCCCTTCTTCACCATCGACAGCCATAAGGACTTCGAAACCGAGGCGAGTAAGCATCACATCGAAAAAATCGAGATTAATCTGTTCATCATCAATAATAAGAATTTTCTTTTTGTTCATGATCCGCTCCATTGTCCCCCGATTATCCGACTCCGTCAAGATTGAGCTTCAGAACTGAACAAGCTCCATCCAGGAAGATAGAGCTTGTTTCCGGGGTCGGGAAGGTATTATTGGCGCAGATTCCAAGCCATTTTCTTAAGCTCTTTACCCGGACGGAAGACGGTAACACCATGAGTTTTTACAGGTACTATCTCACCGGTTTTGGGGTTTCGGGCCTTTTCGCGGCCTTTTCGGGTTCTGATTTCAAATGTCCCGAAGCCTCGGAGCTCTACGACACGATCGTCACTGAGAGCATCCTTCACCTCTTCGAAGAATGAATCGATAACTCCATGGATATCCTTTCGGCTGATCCCGGATTTCTCATAGATATGTTCTATGATCTCGGCCTTGGTCATTTTCATCTGATCATTATTGTCGGCCATCGGAATCCCCCTGTTTTTCGAATCGGAAAATACTTCGCAGCTGCTATTATCAGGCCAGGGCTGCCAGCTTCTTGTAAAGGCGTGATTTCTTACGAGCCGCAGTATTACGGTGATAAAGACCTTTCCCGGCGGCAGTATCGATCAATTTGACGAATTCAGCGTACTGAGTTTCGGCACCGGTCTTGTCCTTGCCGTCTACAGCCGTATCAAAGGCCTTGATACTGGTTCTCACGCAGCTTTTTATTGCGCGGTTATGTGTACGTCTTTTCAGGTTCTGTCTGTGCCTTTTAGCGGCATCATTCGAATTGGGCAATGGTAACAACCTCTTTATTCACAGTCCCTTAACAAGGACTATCTGAAATAACTATTAACAGATAACCCTTTTACCGTCAAGGTTTAAGGATGATCCTCCGGCTATTGTTCTTCTCTAATTGAAATCTCGGGGACGGCGCTCTTCCCGCTTGCATTTCTCGCAATAGGCAAAATGCTTCATCCGACCGTTGGCAAA
>JAUVIY010000348.1 GCA_030592625.1 Spirochaeta sp.
CATGCCAGTCTGTCGACGACTCAGATCTATACACATACCGGGATAGAGCGGATCAAGCAGGTGTACCGCTTGTCTCATCCCCACGCAAAGCGTACGTTGAACCCCGGAGGAAAAGATGCCTGAAATCAGAGGAACGACGATCGTAGCCGTCCGCAAAGACGGACAGGTTGCCATGGCCGGAGACGGCCAGGTGACACTGGGCGAAGCGGTCATTATGAAGGGCCGGGCCCGAAAAGTCCGGCGGCTGTACAACGACAAGGTTCTCGTGGGATTCGCCGGATCCACCGCCGATGCTTTTACTCTTGAAGAGCGCTTCGAAGGTAAACTCAAGGAATTCGCCGGGGATGTTACCCGGGCGGCTGTGGAGCTGGCCAAGGAATGGCGGTCTGACAGGGTTCTGCGCCGATTGGAAGCCATGCTGCTGGTAGCCGATATAAGCAGAACGTTGCTGCTCAGCGGAAACGGAGACGTTATTGAACCGGATGAAGGTGCTGTAGCCATCGGCAGCGGCGGTAATTACGCTTATTCGGCGGCTATGGCCTATCTTGATGGTTCGGAACTTGAAGCTCGGACAATTGCGGAAAGATCGATACGTATCGCTTCCGAAATCTGTGTTTTCACCAATGACAACATCACCCTGGAGGTATTGGAAGATGAGTAAACTCGAAGGACTCACTCCCCAGGAGATCGTTGATGCTCTCGATCAATACATCATCGGGCAGAATGCGGCCAAGAAATCGGTGGCTATCGCCCTGAGAAACCGTCAGCGCCGAGCCAGGCTGCCCGATGATATCCGGGATGAAGTGGCTCCCAAGAACATCCTGATGATCGGCCCGACTGGTGTCGGTAAAACCGAGATTGCCAGGCGGTTGGCTAAACTCTCGGGCGCACCTTTCATCAAGGTTGAGGCCACGAAATTCACGGAAGTGGGATATGTCGGCCGGGATGTGGAATCAATGGTCAGGGATCTTATGTCCAAAGCCGTCGTGATGGTAAAGGATGAAATGAAATCCGGCGTGGAGCAGGCCGCAAAAGAAGCCGCCGAGGAAGCGTTGCTGGACGTTCTGGTTCCCGGATCCTCGGCGCCGCCGCTCGAGGGTGCCGATATAAAAACACCGGTGGAGCCCGATAGGGGACAACATGCTCGTGAGGTGTTGAGACGGAAACTGAAGGATGGCGAACTGGATGAACGTATGGTGGAGATTTCTGCCGGCAGCGGCCGGAAACCTCACGTTGAGGTAATTTCCGGAGCCGGCATCGAGCAGATGGGTTTCGATTTCGGCAATCTTGGTTCCATCTTTCAAGGACCGAAGAAGCCTCGGAAGGTTAAAGTGTCCCGCGCTCGGGAACTTCTGGAAGCCGAACAGCAGGAAAAACTCATTGATGCCGAAAGCGCAATGGAAACCGCCCGTGAAAGAGTTCAGAATGCCGGCATTATCTTCATAGATGAAATCGATAAGATTGCAGTAAAGGACGGACGTTCGGGGGGACATGATGTATCCAGGGAAGGTGTTCAGCGCGACATCCTGCCCATCGTGGAAGGGTCGACGGTAAACACGAAATACGGAATGGTGGATACGGCGCATATTCTCTTTATTGCGGCCGGAGCTTTCAATCTGTCAAAACCGTCGGATCTCATACCTGAGTTACAGGGACGATTCCCTTTGAGGGTGGAGCTGGAATCCCTCAATGCCGATGACTTCCGTGAGATTCTCACATCACCCCGGAATGCACTTACCCGCCAATATATTGAACTGCTCGCCACAGAAGAAGTGACGTTGATTTTTGAAGATGACGCAGTAAAACGTCTCTCCGATATAGCGGCGGAAGTGAATAATCGTACTGAGAATATCGGTGCACGTCGTTTGCACACGGTGCTGGAGTTACTGCTGGAAGATGTTTCATTCAATGCTCCGAATATCACCGGACAGACCGTCAGAGTGACTGAGGACTATGTGAACGGACGCTTGAACAAAATAATTGAGGATCGGGATTTATCCCGGTACATATTGTAAACGATCGGTACTCAGCGAGGGTTTGAAGTATGCCGAGAATGGAGAAGAGGGGACATCGACTGAACCTGGGGAGAGGTAAGATGATGAAGATGAACACCCCCGGGAGGGAAATATGCTAGAAAACACAACTTTCAACAAATCCGTTGATATTCTCCAGAGGAACATGGCGGTATCCACCCTGCGCCGTCAGGTGATCGCCAACAACATCGCGAATGCCGAAACTCCGAACTTCAAACGATCGGAGGTGAACTTCGAAGCTGAACTGGGCCGAGCTCTGGCTTCGGAAAAGCTGGACAAGTCAATCGGTGTCGTCACACACGTGAATCATATACCGTTCAGACGGACTGTGGATTACCGGACTGTCGGCCCCAGAATCGCTCTCGACTATCTGACGACTTCAAAGAACAACGGAAACAATGTTGATATCGAGCGCGAATTGATGCAGGCAACGGAAAACCAGATGATGTACGAACTGATGGCCAGTGCCGTCAATCATCAGTTTAATCAGATCAACATCGTACTCAGGTAAGGGGAGGAAATGAAAAATGTCAGCTGATAAACGATTTACTTCGGTTTATACGGTGCAATCCACAAGACCGCAGGATGAATTGCTGGATATGATTTACGGGCTCGCAAGTTCCTGGGCTGCACCCAGAAACCTGCTGTATACCTCCGGCTGTCATCAGTATCCGCAATTCATGCGGTCATTGGTGAATTGCACCTGGGCGGGGAGGTCTTAGGCATATGGGATTATTCACAACAATTAATACGGCGTCGTCGGGACTGACGGCTGAGAGGCTTCGTCTTGATGTCATTTCCAATAATATCGCCAATGCAAATACAACACGAACGGCCGAAGGCGGACCATTCCGGCGAAGCCGGGTGATATTCCGACCCAGAGTCGATCAGCCGTACTGGAGGAGCCCGTTTCTTCCGGAATCGCTGCAGAATAAAATCGGTTCGGGAGTCCGAGTCGCTTCCATAGACAAGGATATGGATAGTGAACTGGTTCTTAAATGGGATCCCACACATCCGGATGCCATCAAAACCGGGCCTCAAACCGGTTATGTCGAGCTGCCGAACGTGAATGTGGTGAGTGAGATGGTGGATATGATATCCGCTTCCCGCGCATATGAGGCGAATGTGGCCATTATTGATGGCTCAAAGAGCATGTTCCGCAAAGCTCTGGA
>JAUVIY010000165.1 GCA_030592625.1 Spirochaeta sp.
ACAAAGTGAGCGTTGCAGAAGTGCTTTTCCCTGCCGCAGAAATCTCGCAGCAAATCTCCACCGCCGGTAAAGAAGCTTCCGGTACCGGGAACATGAAGTTCATGATGAACGGGGCCGTCACTCTGGGAACCATGGACGGCGCGAACATCGAAATCGTGACTGAAGCCGGCACGGAGAATGCCTTCATATTCGGCATGACCGCCGATGAAGTCGAAAAAACAAGGGAAAGCGGTCTGTACAGCCCATGGGCGATCCTGGAAGGGGACCCCGCTCTCAAGAGGGCCCTGGGGGCCCTGGTTGACGGTACACTCGGTACTGGAGACAATTTCCGCGAACTTTATGACTCCCTTGTATATGGGGTGGAGGGCAATACCCCCGATGATTACTTCGTCCTCAAGGACTTCGCTTCCTATCGCGAGGTGCGAGGTAAAGCCGGTGAGGTATGGAAGGATTCCGAGAAATGGAATCGCATAGCCCTGCTCAACATCGCCGGCAGCGGGAGGTTCAGTTCAGACCGGACCATCAGGCAATATGCATCGGAAATCTGGGGCATTAAAGCCCGCCGTTAGATACCGAAATAATCCCTGACCCAGGTGAACAGTATGATGAGAAAGAGCGACGGCAGAAAATTAGCCGTCTTCACCTTCTTCAGATTCAGAAGGTTCAAGGCAATCATCAGGATGAGATAACCTCCGAGTGATCCGATTTCACTCAGAATGCTATCGGTAACCAACGGGGCGAGGGCTTCGGAACCCAGTGTAATACCGCCCTGAATTACCAGTACCGACAAAGCTGATGCTATCACTCCAGCCCCTGAAGACGCCGCCAGTACAATCGCCATAAAGCCGTCCATAGCCGACTTGGTAAAAAGAACGTCATAGTTACCCTGCAGGCCGGCTTCGATCGACCCGACAATCGTCATTGGTCCGACGCAGAAGAGTATCGTCGCATCGAGAAATCCCCGGGAGAACTGGCCTCCTTCCTCACTCGGAGACATCACTTTCCGCAAGGCATCACCAGCTTTGAGGATACCCGACTCAATTCTCATTACCGTCCCGATCAACCCTCCAATAATCAGGGCCGGCAGAATCAGGAGAATAGCTCCTCCCGAAAGGGCCATGCTCATTCCAAGCACCAGAGTTACCAGACCAACGCCTACAGTAACGGTATCCCGATAACGTTCGGAGATACGTCCTTTGAGTAGAAGACCGAGCAGTCCACCGACTATAACGGCTATGGTGTTTACGAATGTAGCGATCATACCGGCAGTATATGAAAACTTATCATCGATAAGAAGCACCTGGCGCTCAATATTATCCCCAACTATGTCGATGATTTATGTAACTGAATATGACAACAGTGAGAAGGGAAGCCCCTATGTTCGAAGCCATTACAGTCGAATCTACCACCAAAATTTACTGTGCCAATTGTATACACTGCAAGCTGGTCCGTACCTTCACCGAAGATGACAAGTACGTCCTCCGTGTCCGTTGCGATGCCGGTAAATGGCGTAAGAAACTTGGTGATGAAAAATTCTATAAGTATTTCACCGTCGCCAGACGGGCTCTCGAGGAATGTGACACCTACACCCCTATGGGAGAGTCAAAACCCTTTATGAAAGAACTTCGAAAGACTCTGCCAATCAAAGATGAAGTTTACAACACTCCCAATCAGTCCGCTTGATCAGGGTCTCTCCGACGTTTAGAATGAGCGCCGGAGGTCCGACCGATTCATGTCGAGACGCTTGATAATTATTTATACCTGGATTTCGTTACTCATGATCCTGCTGGTTTCCTGTGCAAGTACTTACGAACGGGTTAATCCTCAGTGGACGGAAGAGATGTTCTTCAAGAATGCCCAGGAAGCGATGGATGAAAACCGTTACAAGACGGCCCTGTACTATTACGAGGTTTTCCTCGTCCGCTATCCCGAGAATCATCAGAGGGTGATAGCCGCTGAATATGAGCGAGCTTTCATCAACTATAAGATGGGGAATTACAAGGAAGCAACCCGGGGATATGAGGCCATAATCCTGAAATATGATGAAAGTCCATATGCAATGCTCTATCACCCCCGATTCCGTCATTTATGCGAGATCGGTATGCTGAACATTGAGAAACAGAAGGCGGTCGGCAATCACCTGTTCTGGCGTATAAAGGAAAAGGAATGGGCCGAGGAACACGGTGAGAGCCTGACGGATTCCGGAGAAGAACCTCTTACCTGAACGTCAGGTGCCCTACGGCGGATCGCCGGGCAGTCGAATCGGATAAATTGATACACCGAGCCTTACCGCTTCATTCTCCACCATTTCCGCTGTAATAGCTCCGCGAGGTTCATCGTGAGCCGGGGCATCTCCAACCTGGATAATCAGTCTTTCCGGAGCAATCCATTCAAATTCCGTCAGTGCCGCATAAAGGCCTTCATTGACGGCTTCGGGAAGATCACGGCCACCTGAAACTGTGACTTTGTTCAACTCGTTCTGAAGCTCTTCCAAACTCTCGGTAAACAGGCCGGTACGGGTCAGATAGGCTTCCTTGTAATCCCTGTAGAGAACCAGTCCAACACGGAAGCTCTCAAAACCCACTACCTTGTTGCGTACCAGGGGAACCAGAGAATTCCGTATGAAGACCACATCATCTTTCATGCTGACAGTCGTATCCACAACCAGAACGACATCGATATTGCCGCCGAACAGGCCGATGATATCGGCAATACGCTCCATCGCTTCTTCCACATCTTCTACAGGACCATCTTCCACGGAAAGAACCTCAGGTACCGGCGGAGGAGGAAGTTCCTTCATGGAGAGCACAAAGGGATTGTCCGTCCAGACACCGTCATAATCGGCATAAGGCTGTTCAAACGCCCGGATATTCAACCAGGTTCCCCGATGTACCTCAACCTGCCCTTCTCTGCTCCATGGATATCCATAGGTGAGCTGGAAGGGGATATAAATCCTGTATGCCGACTCAAGAAGATCGTTCGGCTCCGAAGAAGAATCCAACAGGAAAAACAAATCCCGCTCCGATTCAAGAAATTTTCCATCCAGGATACGCTTTTCATCACCGTTGATATCGTTATAGTCCCAGGCTCGGAAGGCGAAAGAATCGGCCTTCTTTTCCGGATCGGCGGAAGATTCGGTAATCAGTACCGAACCCAAACCGGATTTTGCCCTGATATATAAATCAAAGCCCTCTGCATCATCTCTGAGTTCGATATATGCATCACCGGGCTGTATTACCAGATCATCCGCAGCGACAGGCAGCGTCGCAACCGTTGCGGTCAGGACAATGAATATGAACAGCCGCAATGGATTTTTTCGGTTGAATAGACGGTACATCACATTGATATTATCGGCCTTACTCCCTCACCGGCCAAGCGGGAACCGAACTCGAGAATAAGGAGAATCCCTTGAGGCCGTGAGAAAATGGGTACAGCTCCTGACGTACCCATTTTCTCACGACCGCAACGATTCCCCCCTATTCCACTGTGACACTTTTGGCCAGATTCCTGGGCTGATCCACATCCCTCCCCAGTTCCAAAGCGCAGTAATAGGCGAATAGCTGCAGGGGCACAACCATCAGGAATGGTGAGAACTCCTCATCACAGCTCGGGACGTAGAGCACATCATCGGCAATCTCTGCTGCATATTCATCACCCTCGACACACAAGGCAATAACCGGCCCTTTCCTGGCTTTGATTTCCTTCATGTTTGAAATCACCTTATCTCTGAGATGATCGTCGGGAACGATGAAGAGGCTGGGTGTATGTTCATTGATCAGGGCGATGGGACCATGCTTTATTTCAGCGGCGCTGTAGCCTTCAGCGTGAATATAGGCGACTTCCTTGAGCTTGAGAGCACCTTCCATCGCGACCGGATAGTTGATCCCCCGGCCGAGGAACAGGAAATTTTCGGATTTATGATATTTCACCGCCAACTCACGGATTATGTTTTCGCCTTCCAGTATCCTCCCGATATGATTTCGGATCCCCAGGAGACCACTGATGAATCTCTTGCCTTCGGGCCAGGCCATGTGGCGCATACGGGCCATCTTCAGGATAAACAGGTACATAGCCGTCATCTGGCTGGTAAAGGCCTTGGTAGAAGCTACAGCTATCTCAGGACCGGAATGGATGTAGACACCACCATTGGACTCCCGAGCGATGGTAGACCCAACCACATTGCAGATTCCGAGAACCCGTCCTCCCTTACGCTGCAGTTCCCTAATCGCCATAAGAGTGTCCAGCGTTTCCCCCGATTGGCTTATGGCGAAATACAGCGTTCCCTCCTCGACGATGGGATTTCGGTAACGGAGTTCCGAGGCAAGCTCTGTCACAGCCGGAATACGGGCCAGTGACTCAAGCAGGTAAGCGACGACGCAACCGGCATAGTAGCTCGTTCCTGCAGCGATAATCACAATGCGCTTCACACCCAGTAATTCCATCTCCGACATATTCAATCCGCCGAGAACGGCAGTGGCCTGATCCTCGTCTATGCGTCCACCGATGGCTCGAGGAACCGATTCGATCTGCTCATGAATCTCCTTGAGCATGTAGTGGGGATAATCTCCTTTTTCCATCTCCTCGAGTTCCCAGGAGATACTATCCACTTTTTTATCCACGGGGCGATTCCGCATATCGGTAACGGCATAGCGGCTTGAGTCCAGACGTACGACTTCACCATCCTCAACATATACAACCTGTTTGGTGTGGGCGATCATGGCGCTCACATCGCTGGCGATGAACATTTCACCCTCACCGATTCCAAGTACCATAGGAGATCCGTTTCGGGCCCCTATGATTTCATCCGGATGATCTGTATGCATCACCAGGATTCCGTATGTACCCTTCAGCAGCGTTACAGTCGATTTGACGGCGGCTTCGAGATTGCCGTCATAAAACGATTCCACCAGATGAGCAATCACCTCGGAATCCGTCTCCGTCAGGAACCTGTGTCCTTCATCGGTCAGACGATCTTTGAGTCCCACATAGTTCTCAATAATGCCGTTGTGGCAAATCGCGATTTTTCCTGTGCAGTCGCAATGAGGATGGGCGTTGGTATCATTAACTCCGCCATGAGTCGCCCAGCGTGTATGCCCGATCCCCCAATTCCCTTGCAGAGACTCAGGAACCACATCCTGAAGAGCTTGGATTTTACCTTCTTTTTTATAAACCTGAAGACTGTCCCGAAATCCGACGCTGATTCCCGAAGAGTCATACCCTCTGTACTCAAGACGTTTCAGACCGGCCAACAGGACTTCAGAAGCTTCCCTGGGGCCACAATATCCTATGATTCCACACATAGATGTCATCCTCCTCAAGCAGATACGGGATTCCAGTCGTTATTAAATATATGAACACAGTATTTTGTACAGTAAAGGCGTCGTCCTTCATAGGGCAACATCAAGGCATTTCCCGGGTCCTTCCTGCAGCGGTGATAATTGTACTCCTCGCTTGTGCTCCAGGATCGGATGTCAGCGGACCGCCATTTTCTGTTGACCTTCTGCCTCCGGTGCTCCAGTCAGCCGAAACTCTGGATGAACGGCATATACGTTTTCTTTTCGATGAACCGGTGGAAATCGCATCGGCTGAAATTGTTGTCGTGCCGCCGATACCGGTGGATACGATCATTGCCGAAGAGAAGAAACTCACCTTAGAATTCGGAATGGATCAGGACATCGGTGAAGTATATACAGTCCGTATGAGCGTTGCTGATGAGGCAGGCAATTCCCTGTCTTTTCTCTACAGCTTCAGCGGATGGAACCCCCGGGTTCCTGTATTACTGGTGAACGAACTGAATCCCCGCGGTTCGGGGAACACACCGGATTGTATAGAACTCTTCACCCTTCGCGGCGGAAATCTCGGAGGTCTTTGTCTGAGGATCGGCACCGACAACCGATACTCCGAGGAAATCGTATTCCCGGCAATCGAGATTCCCGACGGTGAATTCATCCTTGTGCACGCAAAAGCCGAAGGTATCATCGATGAGATCGATGAATATGAAAATCTCGATGAGTCCGGAGGGCTGCTTTCAACGGATACTGCCCGGGATTTCTGGATTCCCGGAGCACCGGGACTACCGGGCAATAACGGTGCCGTTACTCTTTACGCAAGGAAGGGCGGCCCGGTAATCGATGCGGTCATCTGGTCCGACAGAGCGGATGATGTCG
>JAUVIY010000309.1 GCA_030592625.1 Spirochaeta sp.
CTATTCGACTGATTGGGCTGCCCACCGCCAGTTCCGACCTCCTGGTTCTCTTCGAGACCGCCCAGCATGCCATTGATGCAGTTCCGGTGATTATCAAATCGGGAATCGTGCCCACCAGCATCGAGTTCATGGACCGGCTCTCGGCTCAGACCAGCTGCCGCTACCTGAACGAGAGTCTTCCCTACGGCGAGGCCGGTGCCATACTTCTGGTTGAGTTGGACGGCACGAATGCCGAACAGGTGGAAGCCGACCTGGTGACCGTTGGTGATCTCTGTGTCCAGAGCGGTGCCATGGAGGTGTTTGTTGCCGAGGATTCCAATACGAAAGAGCGGATATGGAGTGTTCGACGGAATATCGCCGAGGCATTCAAGGTGTTCAGCCCCATCCAGTCCCTGGAGGACATTGTGGTCCCCACCTCCCGGATTCCCGAATTCATCCCCGAACTCAAACGCCTCAGCGCTGAGTACGGGATGAAGATTCCCTGTTACGGCCATGCCGGTGACGGGAACCTTCACGCCACCCTGGTAAAAGACCCTGAGATGGACATGGACACCTGGAAAAAGAACGAAGACGCCTGCCTCCGGGAGATTTATGGAATCACCACCGACCTCGGCGGAAAGATCAGTGGAGAACATGGTATCGGGCTCAAGCGGAAAGGCTATCTGAAAGATGTCACCGACCCTGTGGAACTGGGCCTGATGAAAGCGATTAAAAAGGCCTGGGATCCGAAGAATATCCTGAATCCCGGGAAGATTTTCGATCAGGATGTGAAAAATGGGACACCGTGAAGAAAAGACCGAAAAAACCAAAGCCGCCATCATGGACAACGCCCTCCGTCTCTTCCGGGATCAGGGATATGATGGCGTCTCCGTTGAGCAGATAACCCGGGCCGCCGGCGTGGCCAAGGGCACCTTTTACACGTACTTCAAGACCAAAAGCGACATCATCGTCGAAGGATTCTGGAAAATCGACCGTTATTACCAGGAGTACGCATCCCGTAACCTGGGGCGATACAAAAGCCCGGCGGACAAGCTGATGGCATTCACCCGGGCCCAGATGCGCTACGTTCGGGATGAAGTGGGAGTCGACAGCCTGAAAATTCTCTATGTGAACCAGACCCTCGGCAGCGGGGGAGAACGGGAAAAGGTGATTGTCGATCCGAAGCGGCAATGGTACCGCATTATAGAGGCCATCATGGCCAAGGGTCAGGCTGACGGCACATTCCGATCCGACCTTGATGCTTCGGAACTGGCTCAGGTTTTCAATCGATCCATGCGCTCGGTATTCCTCGATTGGTGCATCGCCGACGGGGAGTTCGATCTTGTGAAAGAAGGAGTGAAATACTGCGAGGAATGGCTGTTACCTGCCTTATTGGTGAAATGAATCACTCAATCACCACACCCACCCCGTCAGGTATGACAACAATCTCCGGATCGGTGATGCCACGGGACGAGCAATGTTCCCGCGCCAGGCGCATGGCGGTTTCCAGATCGGCGGCAGGGGTCATTTTCATATCCAATATCATCCCGTGATCGGCCATGTCGGTTACGAGGATAACCGTGAATCGGGAGAGGATACGGGAGAGGATCTGGTACTCCCACTGGTCGGGAAGGGTTTTCTCGGGAGGTATTCTCATCACCTCTTCGAGGAGTGCGGCGGGACTTTCGGCATCCCTGACATGGCGGTAGAAATCCTCTCCGCCATGGCCATCGTAGCAGGCTGCCGCCATGACGATAACACCGCCGTCCCGGCAGCAGGACTCGGCGGTGCTCATGCCTTTGACGGCCTGGTAGACGTTCTGGTCCAGGGGATAGCCGCCGTTGGTGGAAACCACAATGTCGCCTTCGGAACGGGGGACGCGAACATAATCCGAAAGCCGGGAGCAGCCGGCGCGGTGAGCCTTGTCGAAGTGACCTGAAACGGCATGGACAATGCGTTTTTCCTCATCCAGAACCACGTTGAGTATGAAGGCCAGACCGGCGGTTTCGGCGGCGTAGATCATGTCCTCGTGGAGGGGATTACCTTCGAGATTCCCGGTCCGGGCCTTGGGGTGAGCGATGAACTCGGCGCAGTGGTTGGCCAGCACGGTAGTTCGCGACGCCACCCCGGGAAGGACGGCCTTGCGCCCGCCGGAATAACCGGCGAAGAAATGAGGTTCGATGAAACCCTCGGCAATGAGGAGATCGGCCTCCACGGCCCGGCGGTTTATGATGCAGCGTCCCCCGGACGGCAGGATACCGATTTCCACCATGTCCTCATCCCGGTCGCTTAAATGCATGACGATTCTTTCGTTATCCACTATTTTACGGCCGAACTTTTCGATCAGCTCATCCCGGGTTGTCGGACGATGGAAACCGGTAGCAATGAGGATGGTGATGTCGGCCTCAGGATTTCCGGACCGGATGCGTTCCAGGAGTATGGGCATGGTGATACCTGAGGGAACCGGTCGGGTGTGGTCGCTGGTGATGATGCAGATGTCACGCTTCCCCCGGGCCAGATCCTCCAGGAGCGGTGACGCGATGGGAGTATCCAGGGCCGAACGAACCAGGGCGGATTCGGCATCCCGGTCGGCGGGGGCGGGAAATTGATCCAGTCGGTTGGTCAGAACGGCCTTGACGTCACCATCGCTCAATGTGAGGTGGGTTTTATGGTAGGGCAGGCGGATGCTTTCGGGTTGAGTCATGGCTTGATGGTCATCACATCCAATCAACATATATCTAATCAAATTTCTCCTGCTCTTCGATTTCATCACGACCTTTTTTTGAATATTCAAATATCTCAATCTTGTCGGAGATATACCAGTCAAACATATCTCTTCGTAACTTTGCCCGCCAGATCTTTCCCTCTTCTTTACGTTTGAGATTATAAAATACTGCACCTTCTGCCATGACTTTGTCTGTCAAACCCAATTTTGAGGCCCTTTTTGTGTAATATCTGGAAAAGAGCCAATCTTTGAACCAGCTGCTCCAGTTATCAAAGTTCCGTTCATGTTCATCAAATGATCTATACCTCAGCCGATCTATTGCCGTTAAAAAGGGATACCACTCATGTATATCGAGTTTATAAGGATTGCCCTGCAGTTTTGGACCAATCAGTTCACCGGCCTGTTCACCATCAGGCTTTATCAGCCCCTTACCGGCCGATATAAGAACACCTTCGATAAGAAAGGTCTTTCCCTTCATAATCTGCAGAGGATCTATAACATTCTTCCTGTTCTGAAGTTTGATGAGCCTGCCACCTTCAGTAAGAATTTTGACATTGGATCCATTAAGTTTCTCTACGGCAAATGTCTCAGAATCGTCAAACACCCATTCGTAGCCCGGATTAATTTTGTCGACGACAAGGTAGGCCTCAGGAGACCGCAGCCCCAGTCGAGAACCATACTTTTTCCACTGATCTCTGTTTACCTTGAAGGTCTGCCGTATGAAGGGACAATATATTTTCGGAAAATCTGTGAGATTACCATTTTCAATATTACTCATATTCTCTCCCGGGGATATTATATCAGAGCCAATTGCATCCAACTACAAGCCAATCAACAGACGCTCATACTTCCGGGAACTGCCGGTATCCAGAATCTCTTTGATTATTCGTTCAGTGGCCGGCCCCAAGCCGCCCAGACGCCTCAGGTTCTTCCATCCCTCAGGGGATTCAAGGGGAACATCCAAACGTGAGAGTGAGCGCGCGGCCCGCCCGAATGTGGAGGTGAGTCCTCGTTCTCTCA
>JAUVIY010000310.1 GCA_030592625.1 Spirochaeta sp.
CTTATCCAATGAAAAAGAGACTGATTATGATCGGCATGTTGGCCGGGCTGGTTGTCTTGACCGGTTGCAATCCTCAAGAGGAAGAAAAAGTCGTCCAATCCAAACCCCGTTCGGTGAGCATTGCGGCAGTTGAGAGTCACAATTTACCGATAGTGGTCAACTCGGTGGGGAGGCTGGTACCGAATCGCGAAGTGGTTCTATCTTCACAGGTAGCCGGAATTGTTCAGACGTACAGCGTGGATACGGGAGATGCTGTCACGGCAAATAAAATGGTCGTGGCACTCGATCCTACGGATTATCAATTGGGTTTGAGCGAGGCCAGGGCAAACCTTCTTTCCGCCAGAGCACGCTATGCGGCTGCCAAAAACTCTTATCAGCGAGCTGGACAACTGCTTCCTGAAAAAGTCATCACCACGGAAGTTTATGATAAAATCGAGGCCGAATACAAAGCCACCCAGGCAGCGGTGTCTCAGGCAGAAGCCGTGGTCGACATCAATCGAAGACGCCTTGATAAAACCGTGATCACGGCGCCGTTTGACGGCCTTGTGACCCGCAGGCTGGTGGAGACAGGACAGAACATCAACATCGGTGAACCGGTGATGGCCATAGCGGACATGCAGAGCATGCGCGTGGAAATTCATGTTAACGAGCAGGACTACGTCTATCTGGATAAAGACGATACAGTTACCGTTCTGGTTGAAGCCTACCCGGATGTTTCGTTTTCCGGACAGGTGGACAGGATCGGGGTCAAGGCCAATCCGCATACCAATACATTTGAGGTTGAGATACTGGTAGCCAACCCTGACATGATATTCAAAGCCGGCCTGACCGCTACCGTGAACATCACCATCGATGAAATTGA
This sequence comes from Spirochaeta sp., assembly GCA_030592625.1. Classification (GTDB taxonomy): domain Bacteria; phylum Spirochaetota; class Spirochaetia; order DSM-2461; family DSM-2461; genus UBA2779. The sequence continues at coordinate 863 of JAUVIY010000310.1, forward strand.
AGATGCCATCATGATCCCTCAGAACTGTGTTCTATTCCGAAAGAACCGCCAAGAAGTCTTTGTGGTAGCAGACGGAGGCAGGGCCGCAGTTCGGGAAGTGAAACTGGGCCGGGTTGACGGATCTTCCGTGAGGATAGTGGAAGGGCTCGTGTCGGGTGATAAGCTGGTGACAACCGGGGGCCAGTATCTCATAGATGGTGACAGCGTGTTAATTACTGACAGGCGATAGGGTATCTTATGGCTCGCGCAGGTAAGCGTAAACTTAGGATCGGTTTTTCTCGAAGCCGCAGAGCCGTTGGACAACCCTTGATGAAAACAGACAACTCAGAGAGCGAAATTTGAAATTTTTTCACTATATTATTGACCGGTGGCTGATTTTTGGCCTGCTCGTGATCGCCCTTCCCATCGTGGCCGGCACATTCGCCTACCGGTCCCTGCCCAAGGAAGGGGAACCGGAAATATCGGCTCCGGTAGCCATCGTCGTTACCCTTTATCCCGGAGCATCGCCCAGCGAGATCGAGAGTCTGGTAACCAACCCCATCGAAGAGGCCCTCAGCGACCTGAAAGATGTGAATGAGATGAGTTCGAATTCGGCGGAAGGTGTTTCCGTGGTTGTCATCGATTTCGAAGCGGAAGCCGATTTGGAGCGTTCCTTACAGAAGGTTCGGGAAAAGGTGACCGATGCCCGCAAGGATCTTCCTGATGATGCTGAAGATCCGGAGGTCAACGAGATCAGTTTTTCCGATATCCCCATTATGATCGCCTCGGTGGTCGGTGATATCGATCCGGTGAAGCTGAGACGGCTCACCGAGGATGTGGCCGACGAGATCGAACTGATGCCGGAGATCCTGGAAGCGGACGTAGCCGGCGGTTTGATCCGCGAGATCCAGATTTATCTGGACCCGGAACGTCTGAGCCAATACGGATTGACCATCTTAGATGTTTATCAGGCCGTCAAGCAATCGGACATCAATATCCCCGGTGGACAGGTGAATGTGGAGGGACGTCGCCTCCTTCTGCGAACGCTCACCGAGATTAAAAACGTCGATGATTACAACAGGGTCCCCCTGATCCGGCAGGGTGACCGGGTTGTATTTCTCAAGGACGTGGCTACGGTGATCGACGGCCATTCAGAAGATATCACCTATTCCCGTGTAAACGGTGTGGCCTCGGCATCCATTGCCATTAAGAAGCGTACCGGCGCAAATATCCTGGAAACGACCCGAAAGGTGCACGAAAAGCTGACCGACCTGGAAAAAAGATTCCCTGCCGGTGTTCATGCCACTATTACGGCGGAGAGGGCCAAGTTTATCAAACAGGAATTTGATCAGATGAACAATTCGGCGGTATTCGGTCTGATCATCGTTGTGATCGTTCTCTATTTCGCCATGGGTCTGCGAAATTCCATCATTACCGCGTTGTCGATACCGCTGACGCTCATGCTGACCTTCGTGTTTTTAAAGATCTTCGGCATATCCAACAACAGCATGGTCCGTTTCTCGCTGGTTCTGTGTATCGGCATGATCGTGGACAATGCCATTATCATGGTGGAAAACGTGTATCACCACTACCAGCTGGGTAAAGACCGAATCACCGCGGTCATCGAAGGCACCTCTGAAATTGCCATGCCGATTATCTCTGCTACTCTGACGACCATGGCGGCCTTTTTGCCCATGCTGCTCATGACGGGGGTTACCGGCGAATACATGGGATTCATTCCCAAAACCGTTTCCATCGCACTATGTGCCTCCCTGGTAGTGGCCCTGGTGGCCAACCCTTTGATCCTGAGCATGATCATGAAACGCACCCGTAAAGAGGGAAAAATCGCACGTCCGGAAGACGATCTCCGGCAGCTGAAGAAGCTCTATGTACGCGGGGTAACCTGGGCGTTGAACCACAGGTTCTGGGTGATCGTCATGGTTTTCGTTTGCCTGGGAGGAACCTTCGGCCTGCTGGCCAAGGAGGTGGTAAAAGTAGAGATGTTTCCCGATGCCGATTTCGACTATATATATATCACCGTGGAGACGCCGAGAGGAACCGAGGTTAAGATCACCGATGCGATTGCAAGGAAAGTCGAAGCCATCGTAGACGAACACGTATCGGAGGTGGCCCAGGTGGTTTCCACGGTCGGTCAACAGGGGCAGAGTGCCTACGAATTTTCTATCGGTACGGGAACCATGAGTAATTTCGCCGAGATCACCGTGGAACTGAAGGACGGCAAGGAGTTTGCCCGGGCTTCTCACCATGAAATACAGGAGCGCATCCGACCCTATCTCCAGGAAATTCCGGGGGCAAACATCCGCTTCCGCGCCCTCCAGTGGGGGCCGCCGACCGCCGCTCCCATTCTGCTGAAGATCGTCGGTCCAGAAATAGAAGTGCTGCGCGGGAAAACGGACCAGGTTAGGAAAATCATGGAAGGCATCAGCGGAATCGTGGATATCAAGGACGATTTCAGCGATGCGGCCCCGGAGCTTCGGGTGGAAATAGACCGTAAACGAGCGGCAGCCATGGGTATTCCCCTTGAATTCGTTGCGACTACCCTGCGGGGCGCCACCGCCGGACTGGATATCCGTGAATTTCGGGACGAGTTCGATGTATCCAAAAAATACGACCTCAAGCTGCGCTTTTCCCCCAAATCGAGGACCAGCCCGAGAATGCTGGACAAGGTGAAGGTACGTTCCGATTCGGGAGATCTGGTTCCCCTGACCACCATCGCCAGTTATCACCAGGGAGAAGGGCTGAACAGTATCCGGCATTCCGACCGGCGCCGGATCGTCCGAATTTCGGCCAACAACCGGGGGCGGTCCGCCGTGGAGATCACTCAGGAACTGATGAAGGAACTGAAACAGATGGAATTGCC
>JAUVIY010000176.1 GCA_030592625.1 Spirochaeta sp.
CAGGCCCTCGGGAAACGGCACGTAGAGAACCTGAGTGAAGAACAGGTAGAACGCCACCGTCAAACCTTCAACAATCGCGATTCTGCCGAGTTTCTTATTACCGCTTGTATTCCGATCGAGATAAACGGTTATCATCGGGAAGAAGATCAGGCTGGTCACCAGGAATCCGATCACAGGAATCAGAATACCCCAGACTATCATCAGTAACAGGGATAACAGCGACGGGATGTGCCTGAATGAAGCGGAATCGAAGGTCTCTCCGTTGCCCCTGCGCAGGAACGTGACGATGAACAGCAGCAGGGACAGGCCGCCCAGAAGTATTATCACCACCCTGGGAAAGAGCCCGCTCAAGGGACTGAAATCCCTGGCTTTCACGAAGAAGTAAATACAAAGCCCGAGTATGACCAGCGATGAGATTCTGTCGGCCCTTTTCATCTTTTAATACCCCAGTTTTTCCGGGCCTTGACGACAAAGGGCCAAAGAGCCGACACAACAGTCAGGACGATGAGGATAATGGAAATCGGACGGGTAAAGAACATACCCATCACAGACCCCTTCGCCCGTCCCATAAGAATGGCCTGAACCAGACCCTGCTCGCAGATACCCCCGAGAATCAGTCCGAGAACAATGGGACCGGCGCTGAATCCGGCCTTTCTGCCGATGAAACCGATGACACCGAAAACGAGCATAATGTACACATCGGCCATATTGTTGTTGATGGCGAAGGAACCGATAACGGACAGCAGAAAAACAAACGGTGCCAGGATGGTTACCGGAATTCCTGTAATCAGCTTGGACATTGCCTTGCCGCTCATCAGACCCAGGGGAAGGATCAGGATATTCGCCAGTACCAGAGAGAACAGGAACGAATAGGTGACTTCAGCATGGGCCGTGAACAAATCCGGGCCGGGACGCATACCCTGGAGTAGAAGTGCTCCCATCAGTACTGCAGCCGGCGGGGCTCCGGGAATTCCAAGCGTGAGCATTGGAATGAGAGATCCGGACACCTCTGCATTGTTGGAAGACTCTGAAGCAATTACTCCGTCGATGATTCCTGTACCGAAGCGTTCGGGGCGCTTGGAAGCCCTCACCGCTTCGTTATAGGCAACCATTCCGGCGATATTTCCCCCTGCTCCGGGAATAATACCGACGATCGTTCCGATAACAGAGGATCGTATCAGGAGGAACGGCTTTTTCATGAGCCGAAAGAAGATCCGTCGAATCAGCTTCTTCTCCCTCTTGTAAGGAATGACGTTGTAATGAGTGTCCTTTTTGGCGATCATCCCGATGATTTCCGGAAGACAGAAGAGTCCTATCATGGCCGGAATCAGGGCGATGCCGTTCTGCATACTCACCGACCCGAAAGAGTAACGGACCGAACCCTCGATAGGTGCAATTCCGATAACGCTCAGAAGCAGCCCGAAGGCGCCTCCGATCAGACCTTTCAGGATGGATTTCGACGCCAGGGTGGCAATGATGGTGAGTCCGAAAATGGTCAGCCAGAAGAATTCCGGCGGACCGAATTTCAGGGCGGCCCGGGAGAGCGGCGGAGCAAGAAAAATAAGGAACATCACCCCGATCAGACCGCCAATCACCGATGCGATGGTGGCGGTAATTATCGCGGCGTAGGATTCCCCCTTACGGGCCATCGCATACCCGTCAAAGGTAGTGGCGATGGCCGAAGGGGTTCCCGGCGTATTGATGAGAATTGCCGAAAAGCTGCCCCCATAGATGGCCCCGCAGTAGATTCCTCCGAGCAGTACCAGGGAATGGACGGCATTCATGCCGAAGGTGAAGGGTACCAGGAGTGCAATCGCCATCGTGGCGGTCAGTCCCGGTAAAGCTCCGACAATGATTCCCGATCCCACCCCCAGAGTAATAATCAGCATATTCAAAGGAGTGAATAAAAGCTGCAGGGCTACTAATGCCATGGAGTATCCTTGCTAGAGAACACCGAGCTGCTTGAGTATTGCCTCATACTTTACAGCTGTTTCCTCGATGTAAACCTTATACTCTGCGGCACCGAGATTCTTCACAACCATACCCATCTCTTCCATCTTGGCCATGAAATCGGGATCGGTGCATACGGCCCTGAATGCGTCTTCCAGAACGGCCATGACATCGGCAGGAGTTCCCTGGGGAATACAGACACCGCGATCGATACCGGCAGTCATGTCGATGCCCTGCTCGATAAAGGTGGGAGCATCGGGAAGCAGGCTGAACCGCTCATCGGTGCCCATCCCGAGAACGATAATCTCGGCATTATGGGATACCAGGTCGTTTGAATTAGCGAAGAGAGCATCGGTATGGCCTCCGAGAAAATTCGCTACCGACGGAGCCGCTCCGGTGGAGGCAATATAGGTGAATTCCGCACCGGTGATGTGCTGCAGCATAAGGTAGGCGATGTGATGACCGGTGTAGGTACCTGAGCCGCCGACGGTGATTTCACCGGGGTGGGATTTCGCATAGGCGATGAACTCATCGAGGTTCTTCCAGCGGCTGTCCTTGAGAACGGTGAGGCCGATGGGCGTGGTTTGAAACAGATAAAGAGGTTCGAGCTGTTCGGTTTCGTAACCGGCATCCTCTCGAACCAGAGGCTGGGCGATAATGTGGGGGATGTTGTTTCCACACAGGGTATATCCATCTGGTTTCGCTTTCACCAGGGTGGACCAGCCGACGGCCCCACCGGCACCGGAGACATGCTTGATAACGACATTGACTCCCAATGCTTTTTCCAGCATTTCCTTCTGGTATTGTGCGGTAATGTCCGACTGTCCGCCGGGATTGAACGGGACCATATAGGTAACGTTTTTCGACGGGAATTCGGCATATTCCGCATCCCCATTGCCAAAGACGAAACCTGTCATGCTCAACAGAAGCACGGCAACCGCGATGAAGCGAATCGATTTTGTGTTCACAAAAAAACCTCCAGGAACATTTTCCTCAGTGGATTTCAAACATAATACACGGTTATGTCACTCAAGTAGAAAAAAAACTGATATAAATTTTGCACATTATCCCATTTGAGAGATGTTCGAAATGGAAATCGGCAGTCGCTTAAATCCTTCCATGGCCTCGTACTCGGCCAATCCCAACTGGTCATAGAGTACAGCCAGGCCCTTATTCCTCGCCTCGGCCCTGAGATCGTAACGGGCATCTTTTCAAATCGAAGATAATTTAAATGCCAGAACTGCGAATCCTGCATCACTACTCCCCTTCTTAGCACCCGCTGCCGGCCGAGCCAGCCTTAAAGCTGGCAACTGATACAGAATTATCTTAATATCCGCCTAATGAATCGACTGAAACCCGTCATCCTTGTCAGATTCAGCGTTGAGCATCCATGGGTCGTCATTATGATCGCCGCGCTGATTACGGCCCTGGCCATTATACCTGCCACCCGTCTGAAAGTAGAACCCGACGTGGAAAGCCTGCTGCTCCGGGATACAGAAACACAGATCTATTCCACCGATTTCGACCGTCTGGCCGTACTGGTGAAAGGGGATGATCTGTTCACCCAATCAGGACTGAGTCAGTTTTCCGATTTGATCCTGCGCCTCGGTGAAGAGCTGGAAACTGAAGAAATTCTCGACCCATTCAGCATGATTACAATGGAACGCGCCGGCAGCCGTTTGAGGCCTGTAACGATGTCCACCGGTGGAATAATGCCAGAAACCCCAGAAGATCTGGTCGATTTTATCCGACGCCTGGATGATGATCCGTTCTCCCGGGGACTCATCACGTCACAAGACGGCAAAGGTCTGGTCGCGTATTTCCTTGTGCCCAAAGGCCGGCCTTATCTGGAACAGGATACCGCCATTCGGGAGATTGCCGGTTCCTACGGAGAACAGTTGGAGGTAACCGTCACCGGAACCATTACGTTCTCCGCTGAAATTGAGCGCTATCTTACCCGTGACCTTCTCCTGCTGATGGCGCTTTTAGTCGTTACGATCCTGTTGAGTTATTACCTGGGCTTCCGTTCCCGTCGGGCCATGATACTCCCGGTGGTACTCGTTATGACCGGTACAGTCTGGTCCCTGGGTTTCATGGGTCTGATGGGCTGGCATCTCTCCATGGTGAGCATCGTCACTCCTCCCCTTGTTCTCACCCTGGGGAGCTCTTACAGTATCCACATACTCAGTGAGTATTACAGACTCCCTATGACAGGCAAAGACAAGCACGAGCGAATCATCGAAGCGGTAACAGGGGTGAGCGGAACCATCGTCATGGCGTCCCTCACCACAATTACCGGTCTGCTCTGCCTGCTTCTGGCATCAATGCCTCAGACCCGACAGTTCGCCGTCTCAACATCAGTCGGAGTGGGCGCAACAGCCCTGCTCTCGGTAAGCCTTTTTCCCGCCTTCCTTTCTCTCCAGCGCCCCGTAGCCGAGACGAAAGTAAAAAAAGTGAACTCCGACATTCTGAGCCATGGACTGGAACGATTGGGTCCATTCCTGGTCCGTCGGCGATGGCCGGCACTGCTTATGTTGATTTCTCTTTTCACCGTTTTCGCTTTCCTCGCTCCACGGGTGGCATTCAACACCAGCCCCACTTCATATTTCCCGGACGACTCCCTTGTAATCGGAGAATTGGAGGATTTCAGTCAGGAAGTGGGCGGTATGGATGAAATTACCATCCTGCTGAAGGCTCCGGAAAACGAAGCAAATTATTTTCTTCATACTGATGTACTGGAAAAAGTTCACAGAATGGAAAACAGTATTGTAAATCTTCCTGATGTTTCCCATCTCATATCACTGCCCGCCTATCTGTCTTTTGCCTCGGAAACGGTGTTGGGGCAGGAAGGAGATTTTACCAATCGCGGGCTGAATCTTCTTGTAAGCCGTATGTTTCTCTCAGCCGGAGATTCGGCACCAGCGTCCCTGGCCAATGACGATTTCTCCGAGATCAGTCTGAGAATAAGGATTTACAACGGTTCCGAAGAACGTCCTATTGATGAATGGGACACCAGACGGATTGCCGTTAAGCTGGAAGAAATTCTGCAGGAAGATCTGCCGGAGGGAGTCGAGTGGAAGATGGAGGGGTTAAACCTGGAATTCCTTGAGCTATCGAACCTCATGCGCCGGGACTTCATGGTGTCCACCCTGGTTGCACTGGGTGCGATCGGAGTGATATGCGCCCTGGCATTCCTGTCGCTGAAGAGAGGAATGCTGGCCCTCATCCCCCTGGCCGCCGGTATCGCCGCCACCTTTATACTCATGGTGTTTTTCCAGATACCCCTGGATATGACCACCATCATGATGAGCTGTATCGCCATCGGTGTGGGTGTAGACGATGCGATCCACTTCCTTCTCAGCCACCGGCGAGAGGAAATGGATAACCCGGAAAACCCGGGTGCAGTCGCCGGTGATACCCTGCGTCTCACAGGCCGTCCCATTGTCCTCACCACTTTATCAATTGTTCTGGGACTGGCCTGGTTCGCTTTTGCCGAATTTCGTCCCATTCGATATTTCGGACTACTCATCGTCTTCACCCTGTCAGCCGCTTGCCTCTCCACCCTGTTCCTCCTGCCTCCTCTGGCGGGAAACGGCAGAAAACAAACCGAGCGGACCAATCAGACCGTCAAAAAGGAGACCGCTTGACAAGGTCTCAAGTCCCGGGATGGCCTTCAGCGCCACTTCTATCTCCCGTTTTTCCCCTCCCGCGGTAGCGGATTCCTCATCAACATTTTTCCGGAAAGAAGAACCCTCGGGAACACTCATTGCCGCTTACAGCGCGTCGGCTACAAGGTCACCCACCTCACTGGTGGAATAACCCATCTTTCCGGCGGCCAGGCTTTTTATTTTGGTGCCGGTGACGTGTATAACGGCGTTCTCCATCGCTACGGCGGCTTTGTACTCAC